>NZ_JBEXJN010000062.1:0-55340 GCF_040609115.1 Lentzea sp. NPDC004782 | reverse complement strand
CCCTCCCCCGGCCCGCGGGCCGGGGGGCGCTTATCTTGCGGTACGTGCGGGCAACGCCGGCCCTGCTAATGTTGTTGTGGGGGGCGTTCTCGTGGGCGGACGTGTTGCGGACCCCCCCGACGACGTCGCTTCCGGTGTGGCTCAAGGGAATCCTGCACCCGGCCGACGCGGAGCTCGCGGCCGGGCTCGGCACGGGGATCTTCGTGTCCAACCACGGCGGCCGCCAGCTCGACGTCGTGCCGGCGGCGCTGGACGCGTTGCCCGCGGTGGCCGACGCGGTCGCCGGACGGGTGCCGGTCGTGCTGGACGGCGGTGTCCGAAGCGGAGGCGACATCGCACTGGCCATCGCGCTGGGGGCATCGGCCGTCGGGATCGGCAGGCCGGTGCTCTGGGGACTCGCCGCCGACGGGTCGGCCGGGGTGCGCCGGGTGCTCGACGTGCTGCACGACGAGTTCACGCACGTCCTCGCGCTGTGCGGAGGCCGGCTCAGCCGCGACATGGTGGTGGTCCGGTGCTGAGCGGGCTGGTGGTCGCGTTGCGCGCCAAGGTGTTCGAGAAGGTCAACGGCGACAACGCGATCACCGTCCCCAACGACCAGGTCGGCCCCGACCGGTTCGAGGAGCTCTACGGCCACCCGGCCGCGAACGGCCGCAGCAAGGGCGCCGGGCTGTCGGACCTGTTCTGGTACTGGCTCTCCCCCGGCCCCGAAGTCCACCAGGAACACCTGGAAGCCGGGCCGCGCTACGACGACGTCGCCCGCACGACGCGTGGATTCCTCGCAGGGCCTGGCGATGAGCTGTTCGACGCGGCGACCCGGTGCACCCGGCACGTGCTCGACGAGGTGCTCACCGGACCGGTGACGCGGGTCCGGTTGCGCGACCTGATGATGCCGGTGTGGGCCGAGTACTTCTACGAGCTGGTGTTCGGCGAACCGTGCCCCCGCGCGGCACGTGACCTGATCGTCGCGCACGCCGACGACGTCGTGACCTCGTTGAAGTGCACCGGACTGCGCCACCCCGCCCGCCGCGCCCGCCTCACCCGGTACCTGGCGGGACGGCTCGCCGACGTCCGGCACCCGCTGCCGCGGACCCTGTCCGAGCCCGAGCAGGTGCACTACCTGCAGGGCACGTACTTCAACACCGCCGTCGTGCAGATGTCCGAGGCGATGGCGCACCTGCTGCTCGCGCTCGCCCAGCACCCCGACGTCGCGAAACGGATCGGCGACGACAGGTACTTCGCCCACGTGCTCGACGAGACCTTCCGGCTCTACCCGTTGTTCGGCATCGCGCACCGCATCACCACCGCCGACATCCAGCTGGACGAGCACACGACGTTCCCCGCGGGTTCCGTGCTGTGCTTCGACTACCCCGCCTACCACGCGACCGGCTACGCCAACCCGGACGAGTTCGACCCCGGCCGCTGGGAGCACACCGCCACCCGCCGCGAACACCACATCCCGTTCGGCGTGGCCACCAACCGCCCCTGCCCGGCCTGGCGACTCGCCCCGATCATCATGCGCGCGGCCACGAGAGAAGTGCTGCGCCGCGTCACACTGCACTCCTCCGCGTCCCACACCCGATCGCTGCCCAACCGCGGCCCGTGCCTGCTCGTCCGCGACGGCTCCGTCCCCCACCGGCAGCTCACCCGGATGCGCATACGGGACCGCTGGGAGGACGTCTGGCGCAGCGTCGTCCAGCTCGTCCTCGGCACGGTCATGGTCCTGCACGCCCACCGCCTGAAACCGGCGAAGCGCTACTTCGACACGCAGGGTTGCCCGGCCCGGCACTGACCCCAGGAGGTCCCGGTGAACCAGATCCACTTCGCGTTGCAGGTCTTCGCCGCACTGGCGGTGGTGCTCGCGGCGACCACCGTGTGCGGGCGGCTCGCCATGCTCGTCAGGCAGCCCAGGGTCGTCGGCGAGATGGTCGCCGGCGTGCTGCTCGGACCCGCCCTGCTCGGCGCCGTGGCACCCGGCGTGCAGGCCCAGCTCTTCCCCGCCGACGTCAAAAGCACCCTGTACGTGCTGAGCACGATCGGCCTGACGTTCTACATGTTCCTCGTCGGGTCCTCTTTGGACCACGGCCTGACCACCGGGCCCAACGCGCGCAAGGCCTCCGTGCTCGCCGTGTCCGGCATCGTGCCGACGTTCCTGCTCGGCGCCGGCACCGCGGTGATCTTCTTCGACTCGCTCAGCCCCAAGGGGGCGAGCCTGTGGGTGTTCACGCTGTTCGTCGGCGGCGCCCTGTCGATCACCGCGTTCCCCATGCTCGCCCGGATCCTGCAGGAACGCGGCATCGCCAACACCCCGATCGGCGGACTCACCCTCGTCGCCGCGGCCATCGACGACGCCGTGGCCTGGGCGTTCCTCGCACTGATCATCGCCGTCGGCGCCTCCGGCAGCGCGTCCGGCGCCCTCCGCACGATCATCGGCGCGGCGATCTTCGCGGGCCTCATGCTCACCGTCGGCCGCAAGTGGCTCGCCAAGCTCGGCGAACGCGCCGAACGCGACGGCAAACTCAGCCGCGACCTGACGGCCGTCATCCTGCTCGTGGTGCTGCTGGCCGGTTGGTTCACCGACTACATCGGCGTCTTCTCGGTGTTCGGCGGCTTCATCACCGGCCTCGCGATGCCCAAGTCGGCCGTCGTGCGCCACGAGCTCGAAACCAAGCTCACCGACCTCAACTCGATCCTGCTGCTGCCCGTGTTCTTCGCGTTCAGCGGCCTCAACACCCAGGTCTCCGGCTTCGGCGCGGGCGGGCGGCTGTGGTTCCCGCTCGCCGTGATCATGCTCGCCGCGTTCGCCGGCAAGTACCTCGGCTGCGGCCTCGTCGTCCGTGCGCAGGGCTACTCCTGGCGCTACGCCTCGGCCGTCGGCGGCCTGATGAACGCGCGCGGCCTGATGATCCTCATCTTCATCAACATCGGCCTGGCGTACGGGCTGGTGACGCCGGAGATGTTCGCGATCCTCGTCGCCGTCGCGATCGTGACCACGGCCGCCGCGATGCCGATCTACCGCGCTTCACTGCCCGACCACCTGGAGGCCCGAGCGGACGTCAAGCCGACTCCCGCGCCAGTGCGGTGAGCCGGCCGACGACCTCGGCGGGTGCCGGCAGCCGAGCGATCTCCCCCGCCACCTTCACCGCGACGTCCCGCACCGCCGGGTCGTCGAGCAGCAGGCCCGCGGCCTCGGCGACGGCGTCCGCGGTGATCTCCTCCCCCAGCAGCTTCTTCGCCGCGCCCGCCTCGGTCAGCGCGTCCGCGTTCACGAACTGGTCCGCACCCTGCGGCAGGACCAGCTGCGGCAGGCCGGCCGCCAGCGTCCCGAGCACCGTGCCGGTTCCGCCGTGGTGCACGACCAGCTCCGCCCGCCGCAGCACCTCGGCCTGCGGGACGAACCCCGCGACCCGCACGTTCGCCGGCACCTCGCCGAGCAGCGCCGGGTCGCCTGGTCCGACCGCGACCAGCACCTCGACCGGCAGGCGCGCGAGGCCGTCGACCGCGGCCCGCAGCACGTCCGCGGCACCGAACGCCACCGTGCCGAGCGTCAGGTAGACCAGCGGCTTCCCGGACGTCAGCTCCGGCATCGGCACGTCCAGGTCGAACGGCACCGGCCGCTGCCTGATCACCCGCGGCAGCTTGGCGACCTCCGGATCGCGCACGGCGTCCGGCCAGATGTCGATCGCGGTGTCGCCCAGCATCAGGTCCGCGGGTTCGTCACCGTCCCACATCCACGCCATCTCCGCGGCCGCCATCTCCAGGATCGCGGACGGCATCGACCTGCCGATCACGTGCGACACGAACGGGACACCGGCCTCCCGCGCGGCCTTCGCGGCGCCGACGTCGCTCTGTTCGTAGACCACCAGGTCCGGCCGGAGCCGCGGCAGCAACGGCGCCAGGTCCGCGACCGTCGCCCGCGGCAGCACGTCGGCGAACATCGCGATCAGCATCGTCACGACGTCGGCGTCCCCGTGCCGCCTGCGGGCCTCCGCCTCGGCCTCCCCGATGGAGACACCTGCCGGGTGCGCTTCGAAGCCCAGGTCACGCACCTTGCCGACGAAGCTCGGGCCGGTCGAGAAGACGACGTCGTGGCCCGCGTCCCTCGCCGCTCGGGCGAGCGGCATCAAGGGGAACAGGTGTCCGTAGGCCGGTCGGCACGAGAAGAGGATGCGCACTTCCCAGAGCCTACGCAGAAGATAAGTTTCAGTCTACACTGAAGTTATAGAGATTATGAACGCTGGGATAGGCTCGGCCGATGGACGGTGATCGGCAGAACCGGGTGCGCGCGGCGTTCGACGACTTCTTCGCCCCTGCCCCGCCACGGTCGCGGAGCTGGGTGCTCGACCTCTTCCGGCACACGGCCGCGACCGTGCCCGCGTACCGGAAGTTGTTGCGGGAGAACGGGATCGAGCCCGCGACCATCGAGACCTTCGCGGACTTCCAGCGGTTGCCGTTGCTCGACAAACCGAGCTACCACGAGCGGTACCCGCTGCCCGAACTGTGCCGGAACGGGACGCTGGCGGGCTGCGACATGATCGCGGTGTCGTCCGGGTCGAGCGGCCGGCCGACGGTCTGGCCGCGGGCGCTGGAGGACGAGCTGCACGTGGCGCGGCGGTTCGAACAGGTGCTGGTGGACGGGTTCGGCGCCGATGAACGGTCGACGCTGGCCGTGGTGTGCTTCCCGCTGGGCACGTGGGTCGGCGGGTTGTTCACGCAGGCCTGCGTCCGGCATCTGGCGGCCAAGGGGTGCCCGATCACGGTCGTGGCGCCGGGCAACAACAAGGCCGAGATCCTGCGGGTGCTGCCGGAGCTCGCGCCGCACTTCGAGCAGGTCGTGCTGCTCGGCTATCCGCCGTTCCTCAAGGACGTCATCGACTCCCCCGGCGTGGACTGGGCGGCGCACCGGATCAAGCTGGTGCTGGCCGGTGAGGTGTTCAGCGAGCAGTGGCGGGACCTGGTGTCACAACGGGCGGGCATCGCCGATCCCGTGCGCGACGTCGCTTCCCTTTACGGCACAGCGGACTCCGGGGTGCTGGGCAACGAGACCGCGCTGTCGGTGGGCATCCGGCGGTTCTTCGCCCTCAGGCCCGACCTCGCGCGTGAGGTGTTCGGCGACTCGCGGCTGCCCACGCTCGTGCAGTACGACCCGGCCAGCCGGTTCTTCGAGGTGCACGACGGGACGCTGGTGTTCACCGCGGACGGCGGGATTCCGCTGATCCGGTACCGGATCGCCGACGAGGGCGGTGTTTTCACGCACGACGAGCTGCTGGCGTTCTGCGCCGAGCACGGCTTCACTCCTCCGCCCGGACCGGAGCTGCCGTTCGTGTTCCTTTTCGGACGGTCGCTGTTCACCGTGTCGTTCTTCGGCGCGAACGTGTACCCGGAAAACGTGACCGTCGGGCTCGAACAGCCGGGTGTCAGTGACGCGGTGACCGGGAAGTTCGTGATCGAGTCGGTCGAGGACGCCGACCGCGACCGGACGCTGCGGATCACCGTGGAGACCGCGCCGGGACGAACCGCCGACGCACGGGCCGTCGCGGAGTCGATCAGGGACCAGCTCGTGCGGCTCAACAGCGAGTTCGCGCACTACGTCCCGGCGGAACGGCAACTGCCCGAGGTGGTGCTGCGGCCCGCCGGCGATCCCGAGTACTTCCCCGCCGGCGTGAAACACAGGTACACCCGACGGTCGTGAAATGAGGTTTTGCGGCACGACGCAATAGCTTTTCCAGACTTCCTCTCCCCGCTTAGGGTGACGTCGGCCGAATTCATTCACAGGGTGAGGGAGGAATCCTTTGAGGTTCGTTCGGCGTGTTTTCCTGGCGTTGGTTCCGGTCGCGTTGCTCATGGTCGTCGGGGTCGCGGCTCCGAGCGCGCAGGCCGCTCCGGTCGCCCCGGCGGCGGCCGCGGTGGGCGCGGTGGGCGCGGCCTACGACACCGAGACGGGTCAGGCGCTGGCCGCCTGGGACTGCAACACCGGCAACGTCTGCTTCTGGAACGGCTTCGGCGGCACCGGCGGCCGCTGCATGTGGGACGTGGCCGACCCGGACTGGACCAGCGGCACCGTCAAGTGCTCCTGGGCGACGACCAAGGAGGTCAAGTCCGTCTACAACCGCGGCACGTCCTCGTCGTTGACCGGCGTCGTCTTCTACCGCAACACCGGCTACAACGACCGGATCGGCTGTACCAGGCAGGGGCAGAAGGGCGATCTGGCCGGCACGTACCAGGTGCGGTCGCACCAGTGGACCAACGGGCGCTGCGGCTGACCCGTCGACCACTCCAACCGGGCGCGGGGCAATGGCCTCGCGCCCGGTTCTCGTTGCGGAATTCGGCGGAGTGACACGGCAGGTAATGTTTCCCACGGTGACCTGGCCTGGGGAGGTTGCTGTGTTGCGCATCCATTTTTCCACCGGTGATCTGGAGCGTACGCAGATAGCAGAAAGGGTGGATCCGCTCTGGGAGATGGTGTTCAGCCGGCTGCGGCTGACCGAAGGGAACAGCGGGGTTCTGCTGGAGCCCTGGCTGCGTGACGTCCGGCGCTGTCGCGACCGGCAGGTGGTCCGTTCGGGGGTGCGGCTGCTGTCCGTGCTGTCGCCGTTGGGCCCGTACTTCCCGGACTTCCTGACACCGCCGGAAGGCGCGGACGGTCTCGGTGCGGCGCTGGCCGCCATCCGGGCCACGCCGCGGCAACGGCTGCGCGAGGAGTTCAGGCTGCTCGCCGCGGTCAGCCCGACGCCGGGCTGGACCCGTCCGCTGGCGGAGGGCTGCGACGGCGCGCTCGCGGAGCTCACCGGGGCCCTCGCGCGGTACCACGCCGCGGTGATCGAGCCGTACAGCGACCTGATCGAGGAGGCGATCGAGACCGATCGGACGCACCGCAGCAGGGACGGTTCGGTCGAGAGCCTGCTGCACGGCATGTGGCCGTTGATGAACTGGCGGCCGCCGGTGCTGGAGGTCCAGTACGCCTGCGACCGCGATCTGCACCTGAACGGGCGCGGGTTGCGGCTGGTGCCGTCGTACTTCTGCCGCCGGACCCCGGTGGCGTTCGCCGATCCGGGACTGCCGCCGACCGTGGTGTACCCGGTGCACCACGACTGGACCTGGCAGTGGCAGCTCGCGAGTGGACGGCGCCAGCTTGGCGCGCTCGCCGCGTTGCTGGGGACCACGCGCTCGGCGGTGCTGGCTGCGGTGGGCACCGGAGCGACGACCACCGAGCTGGCCGAACGGCTCGGGGCTTCGCCTTCCGCGGTCAGCCGTCACACGACGGTGCTGCGGGAGGCCGGGCTGCTGACCACGGAGAGGCAGGGGTTGTCGGTGCTGCACCAGAGAACGGTGCTGGGATCGGCGTTGCTCGGCACCGGCTGACGTTCGCCGGGCGCGGGATCCGTGGCGGCTCCGGCCGCCACGGATGTCCACTGGTGTGGTGGCGGCCTACGACGAGATCGCGGACCGCGGCACCGGGGTGCACGCCGCGACCGTCCGCGAGCCGGGGTGGACACCCGTCGGCGTCGGCCTGTCCGCCGGGATGCTGCGCCACGCCGGATCCCTCCGCGGTGGTGGTCCGTCCCGGCTATCTCGACGGTCACTGGACGACGGAGTCGTGGACCGACCGGGGTCTGCGGGACAAGGTCGGCGCCTCGCACTGGCCGTTGCCCGCCCTGCTGAACGCGTTCCTCGACGCCGGTCTGACGCCGGCGCGGTTCAGCGAGGGAGGGACTCCGGTGCCGACCGTGCTCGCCGTCGCGTCCACAAAGCAACCAGACACGCTCCGAACGCCCCTGCGGTGAGCAGCACGTGGACCACGTCACCGAACCTCGTGGCGAACGTGATGTCCGATCGCAACGGCACAGAGTCGACCATCAGGTCGTCGGTGAACATCCCGGTCGACCGCACGACGCTGCCGTCCGGGCGCACGACGGCGCTCACGCCGCTGATCGCCGCGACGACGACGGCGCGGCCGTGTTCGATGGCGCGCAGGCGGGCCATGGCGAGCTGCTGGTAGGTCATCTCGCCGCGGCCGAACCAGGCGTTGTTGGTCGGCACCACGAGGACCTGGGCGCCGGCCGCGACACTCTCGCGCAGCACGCGGTCGTAGGCGACCTCGTAGCAGATGCCGACGCCGACACGGGCGCCCGCGACGTCCAGCACTCCAGGCTCGCTGCCCGGCCGCATGTCCTGCTGGTCGGCGAACGGGGTGACCAGGCGGGCCAGCGGGCGCAGCGGGATGTGCTCGGAGAACGGGACGAGCTCCTGCTTGGCGTACGACTGCCCCGGTCCGGTGCCGGGATGCCAGGCGACGACCTGGTTCTGGCCGTTGCGCAGGGCACCGACCAGCACGGGCACGCCCAGCGAGTCGACCGCGCGGTCGATCACCGGGTCGCGGTCGCGGGTCCTGGTCGCGCTTTCCGGCCACACCACCAGGTCCGGCTTCGGGATCGAGCCGCCGTGGATCAACGCCCCCAGCTCGGCGGTCTTGCGCAGGTGGTTGGCGCGCAACGTGTCCGAGGCGCCGAGCAGACCCAGTCCGAGGTCGGGGGCATTGCCCTGGACGACCGCGATGGTCCGCTGACCGTTCTGGGCCTCGACGGAGATCAGCGGGCCGGCCGCGAGCGCGAGGGCGAACGGCGGCACCGCCCAGGCGGCCCGCGGACGCGGCAGCCAGTGCGCCAGGCCGAAACCGGTCACGACGACCGCGAACGTCACCAGCGGAGCGCCGCCGACCACCGCCAGCTGTCCAAAAGGACCGTCCACTTGACCGAACGCCACCCGGCCCCACGGGAAGCCGTTGAACGGGATCAGGCCGCGCGCGGTTTCCTGCAGCACGAACAGCAGAGCCGCCCACACCGGCGCCGCGGGCAGCCGCGAGACCAGCGGGACGAGCGCGCAGACACCGCACACGAACAGCGCCATGAGCGCCGACAGGGCGAGCCACGGCCACGGGCCGAAGTCGTCACCCAGGAAGTGCTCGATCCACAGCAAGTGGGGCAGGAAGAACGTCAGCCCGAACACCAGGCCCAGGCCGGCCGCGCGGCGTGCCCCCGTCCGCCGAAGTGCGAGCCACAGCACGGCGAACGCCGGTACCGCGAGCCACCAGAGCGTGCGTGGCGGGAAGCTCAACGCGAGGGCGGCACCGGCCAGGACCGCGGCGCCGTAGCGGGCGAGGTCAGCTCTGCGCAACGGGCACCCGGCGCAGGAAGAAGGCGGCCCCACCGACCAGGGCGAGCCCGAGCGCGTAGGCCGCGACCAGTTCCGGCACGCGTCCGGAGAAGTTGCCCGCGAGCGGCGGCACCAGCAGGGCGAACACACCAACCAGCACGGCCACGCGCGTACGCCACGGACCCGCGGGCAGGCACGCCGCCAACGGCAGCACGGCCCACAGCAGGTACCAAGGCTGGATCACCGGGCCCAGCACCACGATCAGGCTCATCATCATTCCCAGCGCCGTCACCTCGGAGACCCCGCCGCGCAGCTGGCGCCGCAGCACCACCGCGATCCCGCACAGGATCAGCACGAGCCCCGCGATCCGTGCCGAGGAAATCATCGCTTGCCCGATTTCCGGGCCGAACACCGCACCCGCCAGATAACCCGGCCAGTTCGTCGGGGCCATCCAGCTGTTCACCTTCGACGGCGTCCCCAGCGCCTGCACCCAGCCGAACCCGGCTCCTCCGGCCAGCGACGTCACGACCGACAACGCGACGGCGGCCGCGACCATGCCCAGACCGGCGGTGACGAACCGGACCCAGCCACCGCCCAGCCGACGGGCGAGGGCGGTTCCGAGCACGGCGAGCGCGACCAGAGCGGGCAGCTTGACCTGCGCTCCCAGGCCGACCAGCACGACACCGGCGGCGAACTGCCACCACCTCAGGTCCGGGAGGGCCTGCAACGCGATCACGGTGCCGGACAGCATGAGGCCGAGCATCAACGCGTCGTTGTGCATGCCGCCGACGAGATGCCACAGCACCAACGGGTTCAGCACGCCCAGCCACAACGCCATCCGCGCGGACGTCCCGGCGAGCCGCGGCACCGCCCACACGACCAGCAGCAACCCCAGCACCGCGACCAGCCGGTGCAGCAGGACGCCCGCGACCGGGTCACCGCCGGTGAGGGTGGTGATCGCGCGTTCGACCGTGCTGAACAACGGCCCGTACGGCGACGGCGTGTCCCGCCAGTAGACCCCGACCCGTGCCACGGCCTCCGCGCTCGCGCCTGCCGCCGGGCTCACGACGTTCGGGTCGAGCCCGCGGGCCGCCACCTCTCCCTGGGCGAGGTAGCTGAACACGTCGGCGCTGAACAGCGGTGGCGCCACCAGCAGCGGCGCGCACCACCAGGCCAGCGTCCGGCGCAGCCACGACGCGTCCGGGGTGGCGCGGCCGAGCAGCGCCCAGGCCAGGACCACCAGCCCGGCGCCCGTGACGGCCAGGGCGAGCGCGAACGGCACCGCTCTGGCCGCCCACGCTCCCGCGGTCAGCAGCGCCGCACCGCCGAAACCCGTCCAGCGCAGCAGGTCCGGGGTTCCGGCGGTGAGCGGTGCGAGCTTGCGGTACGCGAGAGTCGACGGCATCTGCACGGAGGAGACAGTGCTTTCCGGACAGATCGTCACGCGTCCGACTGGGGTCGCGTTCCCGCGTACTACCAGAGGATGATCTTTTCCAGCCCTGAGTCGGTCAACCCGCGAAGTCGTGCGTCATCCACACAGTTCCCCTGGCGTCGCGGACCACGACGATGCCGACGCGCGTGAAGGACTTGCTCAGGATGTTCCTGCGGTGACCGTCGTTCGGCGGCTTCTCGTCGAGCATGCCCCGGGTCAGGTTGAGGGCCATCTTGGAGATCGCGTCGACGGTGTCCTTCACCGGACCGCCCATGCCGACATTCTCGCCGACCGTGCTCCACCTGACGCCCGCCGCCGTGTCGCGCTCCCCCAGGCCGCTCTCGCCGTCGCACTGGTGCGACAGCCCGCAGCCGTTGCTCATCATCGCCTTCGTGTGCCGGTCGGCGGCGGTGACCAGCGCCGGGTCCACGGTCAGCGCGGGCAGGCCCTGCGCCGCCCTGGCGTCGTTGATCATCGCGAGCACGCGTTCTTCCGGTGTGGCTACGCGCACGGGCTCCGGAGCCTGGGTCGTGGTCGTCGTAGTGGTGGTAGTCGTGGTTGGGGTGGTGGTTGTGCTGGTCGTGGACGATTCCGTGACGGACGACGAGGTGAACGTCGTGGGTGGCGGGGTGTTCGGGATCGCCACGGCAGCGGGCGGGTCCGAGGGGAACAGGACCACCGCGCCCACCACGCCGACCAGTGCGCACACCGCCGCCGCGCCCGCCACGGCCAGGACCGGCTTGGTGGAGGCGAAACCCGTCAGCCGCGCGACCGGGCCGGACGCCTCGGCGAGGTGAGCGGCGTGCACGACGGGTTCGAGCGCCGGTTCGTCGAGGTTCTCCAGCAACCGCGGCAGGTATCCCGCGGGCACGGTGAGCAGCGCGGCACCGGTCAGGATCCGTTCGACCGGCATCGCGTCGTCGACCCCGCGCCGGCACTGCCCGCACTCGTCGACGTGCCGCAGCAGCCGCTTGCGCCACAACGGGCTGGGCTGTCCGGACCACCCCTGCACCGCCTGCGCCAGCGCCGGGCACCGCGGCTCGGCCGACAACGCCCGCACCAGGTGCCGGACCGTCTCCAGGCGCCCCTTCAACCGGCTCAGCCGCACGGTCACCGCGTGGGCGCCGAGGTCGAGCGCGTCGGTCACCTCGGCGCGGGTCAGCTGCCCGACGCGTTCCAGCGTCCACAGCGCCAGCAGCTCGCGGTCGGCCGGGTCCAGCCATCGGGCGGCCTCGTCGACCTCCCGTCGTTGCTGGGCGAAGTGCAGCCTCGACAACGCCACCTCGACGAACTCGGCGCCCGGATCCGCCCGGTCGTACTCCTCCAGCGGCGCGGGGGCCAGGTCCCGCCGGCGGTGGTGCTCGCGGATCTGGTTGATCGTCACCGCGACCAGCCACGAGCGGAACCGCTCGGGCTCACGTAACGACCCGATGCCGCGGATGACGCGGAACATGGCGTCCTGCACGACGTCGTCGACGTCGGCGTCAGCGGACAGGGCTCTCCCGACGACGTTGTAGACCAGCGGTAGCGAAGCCGTGACGACCGCGTCGAGCGCCTCGCGATCACCGGCCTGCGCGGCGATCACCTGCTCCAGGTCCAAATGGCCCAGCCACTCCCGACCAGTCACGTCCAACACCCTCACCATCGCCGACGACTTCCGTGTGCCTTGGGAGACCGGGCAGTCTCACCTCAGGTCACAGAAACTGGGCCGAGAAGTGAGCCAGGTCACACGACTACTGTCCACGTGATGAGCGAAGTGACCCTGCGAGAGCTCGAAGACGCTGATCTGGACGCGTTGTTCGAGTTCATGCGCGACCCGGAATCGGTGTGGATGGCCGCGTTCACCGCGGAGGACCCCGACGACCGCGAGGCGTTCGACGCGCACATGCGCAAGGTGCGGGCTCGGCCGGACACCACGAACCTGGCGATCCTGGCCGACGGCCGGATGGTCGGCACCATCGCGAGCTTCGAGATGGAGGGCGACCTCGAGATCACGTACTGGATCGACCGCGCGGTGTGGGGTCGGGGCATCGCCGGCCGGGCGGTGCAGCTGCTGCTCGAACGCGTGACCGCCCGGCCGTTGCACGCTCGTGTCGCCAGCGACAACACCGGGTCGTTGAAGGTGCTCACCAGGGCGGGGTTCGAGGTCGTCGGCACGGACACCGGCTATGCGTCGGCTAGGAAAGCCGAGATCGAGGAGACGATCCTGCGTCTGGGCTGACGAACTTCTCCGTGCCCAGCACGCCGAGCAGCTGGATCTTGTCGAACGACTCGGTGCGCGGTGGCGCGGTGAGGACCAGCAGCGCCTGCGACTGGTCCTCGGTGAACAACGCCTGGCAGTCCACCTCGATCTCGCCGAGCTGCGGGTGGATGAGCACCTTGTGGTCCTCGAACCGCTTCGCGACCTCGTGCCGCTCCCAGATCGCGGTGAACTCGCTGCTTTCCCCGTGCAGCACGCGAACCAGCTCGCCCGCCCGCGACCTGGGTCCCATCGCGGCGTACGCGGCGCGCAGGTTCGCGACCTGGGCTCGGCTCTGCCGGTCGCGGTCGTGCTCGGGGTAGATCAGCCGTTCCCCGGGGTCGGTGAACCAGCGGTAGATCCCGCTGCGGGCGAGGCCGGTGAAGCGGGAGGAGTCGCCGTACAACGCCTCGGCGAACCGGTTCTGCACCAGCACCTCGCCGAGGCTGGACAGGATCAGCGCGGGCGTGTCGTCGAGCCGGTCGAGCACCCGTTGCAACGCCGGCGCCACGTGCGTGCCGGTGACCTGCGGCGAGGGGGCGTTGCGGCCGGCGACGAGGAACAGGTAGTCGCGCTCGTCATCGGTCAGCCTGAGCGCGCGGGCCAGTGAGGCGAGCATCTGCTCGCTCGGCTGCGGGCCGCGTTGCTGCTCCAGGCGCGTGTAGTAGTCCGTGGACATCGCGGCGAGCGACGCGACCTCCTCACGCCGCAACCCCGGTGCCTTCCGGCGCGCGCCCGCGGGCAGGCCGACGTCCTCCGGCCTGAGCTCTTCGCGGCGGCGGCGCAGGAAGGAGGCGAGCTCGACACGGTCCACCCGTCCAGTATGGAGGTGTTCCGCGCGCCAACCAGGGATCGCCGATCCCCCGATGAGCGCTCTCTGCCGCCCGATCCCGCGCTGCCGGAAGCTCGGTGCATGGACATCAGCGGAAACACCGTCTTCATCCCCGGCGCCACCAGCGGCATCGGCCTGGCGCTCGCTCTCGCCCTGCGGGAGCGCGGCAACACCGTGATCGTCGGCGGGCGGCGCACCGAGCTGCTCGACAAGATCGCCGCCGAGCACCCCGGTGTCGAGACCGTCCGGATCGACACCGCCGACGCCGAGAGCGTCCAGGCCGCGGCGAAGGACGTGCTCGCCCGCTTCCCGTCGGTGAACGTGCTGATCACCATGGCCGGCGTCATGCGGATCGAGGACTGGCACCGCCCCGAGACGTTCCTGCGGTCGGCCGAGAACATCGTGACGACCAACGTGCTCGGCCCGATCCGGCTGATCGCCGCGTTCGTCGAGCACCTCCAGACGCGGCCGGACGCCACGATCATGACCGTCTCCTCCGGTCTGGCCTTCGCGCCGCTGAAGGTGACGCCCAGCTACAACGCCTCCAAGGCCGCGATGCACATGCTCAGCGAGTCGCTGCGCCTGCAGCTGGCCGACACGTCGGTGCGGGTCGTCGAGCTGGAACCGCCGTCGGTGCGGACCGATCTGCTGCCCGGCCAGGCGGACAACGACCACGCCATGCCGCTCGACGAGTACGTCGCCGAGGTCGTGGAGATCATCGAGACGCAGCCGGACGTGCGGGAGATCCAGGTCGAGCGGGTGAAGTTCCTGCGCCACGCCGAAGCGCGCGGCGACTACGACCAGGTGGTGGCGGTGCTCAACGCCACCGACCCGCACGGGGACTAGTCACCCGCTGTCGTGGGTACCTCCGCTTCACGTTCTGCAGTGAAGGGAACAACGACATGCCGCGCCGTCTGGTCGTACTGCCGCTCGCCCTGCTCACCGCCGCGGCCGCGCTCGACCTGTTGCACCTGCTCACCGGGTTCTCCCCCGCGCTCGCCTGGCACCTCATCACCGCCGGGCTGCTGCTGGGCATCGCGGTCGTGTCGGCGGACTGGCTGGACCGGATCTTCACCGAGCCGGCCGTCCGCTCGCCGCGGCGTGACCTCGGGATCGTCGTCGTGCTGGTGCTCTTCGGGCTGAGCTGGGCGTTGCGGCTCGGCCGCCCGGACTGGGAGCCGAGCTGGGCGGCGGTGCTCGCCGGGTGGGCGGGTGCCGCGTGGGTCATCCGCGCCGCGGTCCGGCAACGACGCACCGGCCCCGCTCTGACGGAAACGGTCACGTCTTGGCGTTGAGGTGCACCAGAACGGCGAGCACGCGGCGGTGACCGTCCTCATCGGACGGTAGGTCGAGCTTGAGCAGCAGGTGCCGCACGTGCGCCTCGACGGTGCGTTCGCTGAGCTGCAACCGTTTCGCGATACCGGTGTTGGTGAGGCCCTGCGCCATCAGTTCGAGCACGGTCCGCTCGCGTTCGGAGAGCGTGGCGAGCGGGCCGTCCGAGTCGCGCCGCAGCAGGCCCGCGACCACGTGCGGGTCGAGCGCCGAACCGCCGCGGGCGACCCTCTCGGCGGCGGCGAGGAAGTCGGCGACGTCCAGCACGCGGTCCTTGAGCAGGTAGCCGAAGCCGCCCTCGGTGATCAGCTCCGCCACGTGGGTCGTCTCGACGTGCTGCGACAGCACCAGCACGCCGAGGCCGGGATGCGTCTTCTTGAGCTCACGTGCCGCGCGGGCGCCCTCGTCGGTGAACGTCGGCGGCATGCGGATGTCGACGACGACGAGGTCGGGTGAGAAGGCGGACACCGCGGACGCGAGCCCGGTGGCGTCGCCGAGGGTGACGACGACCTCGTGGCCGCTGTCGGCGAACAGGCGGGCCAGGCCGTCGCGCAGCAACGCCTGGTCTTCGGCGATCACGACTCGCACGGCACCTCCGCGATGACCGTCGTACCGGAACCCGGTTCGCTGTCGACGCGCAGCCTGCCGCCCAGCGCGGCCACGCGGTCGGCCAGTCCGGTGAGCCCGCTGCCCGCGGACGGCGCGGCGCCGCCGATCCCGTCGTCGGTCACGGTCACCACGAGGTTGCCGGCGCTGTGGGTGACCGTGAGCGCGACCGTGGTGGCCCGTGCGTGCTTGACCGCGTTGGTCAGCGCCTCGCAACCCACGAAGTAGGCGGCCGCCTCGACGTTCTCGGCGAACCGCTCCGCCGGGGCGTGCACCTCGACGGGCAGCGGGGAGCGGCGGGCCAGGTCGTCGAACGCGGGCCGCAGCCCGCCGTCGAGCTGCAGGCCGTGGGCAAGATCGCGCAGCTCCTGAATGGCGACGGCGACCTCCGACACGGCGTCGTCGATCGTGCGGCCGGCCTGCTCGGGTGTGGCGGTGGTGAGCTGGTGCTGGGCGTGCCGCAGCGCGAGCCCGATCGCGACCAGCCGTTGCTGGGCGCCGTCGTGCAGGTCGCGCTGGACGCGGCGGCGCTCGGCGTCCCCGGCGGCGACGATGCGCGCCCTGGAGGCCCGCACCTCGCCGAGCTGCCTGCGCAGCTCGACGCGCAGCCTGGCGATCTCGACGGCCAGCCCGCCCGCCTCCACGACCTCGCGCACCAGAGCGGCCTGGGGTGTCGTGTGCACGACCACGCCGACGGGCCGTCCGTCCCGCTCGACCACGACTCGTGATCCCGTCACGTCAGGCCGTCTCACGCCGTCGAGGTCGACGTGTTCGTGGCTCTCCGGCAGGTACACGAGCAGGTCGAGCTCCGGGTCCGCCAGCACCTCGCGCAGCACCCGCACGACGTCCTCCGGCTCGGCCTTCCCCGCCCGCAGCGCCTCCAGGAAGTCCGTCATCCGCCGCCGGGCGTCGTAGCGGGCCCGGTTGAACCGCCGGTCGACGACGTCCTGCACCCGTTCCCGCAACGGCCGGAACGCCAGCGCCGCCACGAGTGTCGCCGCCGCCGTGGCCCACGGCGAACCACGCCCGAACGCCGTGCCGACCACGACGACCGTCACCGCGTAGGCGGCGACGAGGAGCACGGTCAGCAGGCCGTAGCTGATCGTGCGGCTGATCACGACGTCCACGTCGAACAGCCGGTATCGCAGGACGGCCAGGCACGCGGCCACGACGAGCCCCGTCAACGCCACCGCGGCGATGACGCCCGCGGCGGGCGTGACGTACCAGAGCGCGAACGACAGCGGCAGCCCGGCACCGGCCAGCGCGGCCGCGAACACGAACCACTTCAACTGCTGGCGGCGCAGGCCGGCCGAACGCCGGAACCGGACCACGAGCGCGACGACCGACGCGGCGAGCGCACCCAGGAAGAGCGTCATGCCGACCGCGAGCAAGGCACCGGCCGGCAGGCTCTCGACCGCCAGCGGGTTGCGGCCGTCGCGGAAACTGCGGCCGGTGTCCGGGTTGAGGCCCCACCCGGCGACGGCCAGCACGAGCCCGGCCGTGCCCGCCCACACCACCGGGCGCCACCGGCCGGCCTTGCCGTCCGGGAACAGCACGAACGTGAGGATCCAGCCGTAGCCGCTGGGCAGCCAGCTCACCACGCTGATCCACTCCGCGACGTGGCCGCCGGGCAGGCCGCGCAGCGCCCAGCCCTGGGCGAGGTCGGACGCCACCGCGTTGAGCAGCGCGAACCCCAGGAACAGCGGGCCGATCACGCTGCGCCGGGCGATCAGGGCGCCCGCACCGGCCATGACGACCGCGTAGATCGCGTACATGACCGTGTCGTAGTGGGGTTCGAGGCCCCACGAGAGGGCGATCGCACCCAGTTCCACGATCACGGTCAGTGCGAACACGAGCATCGGCACCGGGTCATCGTGACAGCAGTTCAGGGGGCCGACCACAGTGCCAGCACTGCATTCGGTTCCGTGCTCACGCCGATGCCACCGGCCTCCCCCGCGCAGCACGCTTCCCGGCACCAACTCCGACAGTTCCGAAAGAGAGGCCGCCATGTACGCGTTGAGTGCAATCGCGGGAGGCACCGCGACCGTCGCGTCCGCCGCGCTGGTGCTGGCCGTCCAGCCGTCCGTGCCGGACACGATGTGGAGCTACCCGTGGTCCGCCGGCACCTTCGTCCTCGTCTGCCTCGCCTACGCGGTGTTCCACGTGCTGGTGCTGGTCGGCGTGCTCGGGTTCGCCCGCAGCGGGGCCGCCGGCACCGGCAGGGCCGCCCGTGCCGGTGGTGGGCTGGCCGTCGCCGGGACCGCGGTGCTGCTCGCCGCCGAGCTGGCGTCGATCCCGTTCCGCGCGGAACCGTTGTCCGCCACCGGTCCGTCGGTGGTCGGGGCGGTCTTCGGGCTGGGCACGCTGCTGACCGCCGCCGGGTTCCTGATGACCGGCGTGACCACGCTGCGGGCCGGGGTGTGGCGGGGCTGGCGCCGGTACGTGCCGCTGGTGACCGGGGTGTGGACCGCGCTGCTGGTCGGGCTGGCGGCCACCGCCGGGATCGCGTTCGGCGTCGGTGTCTACGGGCTGTGCGTACTGATGCTGGGTGTCGCGATGCGCAGCCCGGTCGTGGCCACGAGGGCGCGGATCGCGGCCTGAGGTGCGTCTGTAGCGTGCGCGCGTGGAGATCACCGACGACCGGACGTTTCCCGCCGCACTGGTCGCGTTGAGCGGCGTCGAGTTCCCCTGGGACTACGACGAGAAGTCCGGGGAACCGGCGCCGGGCAACATCGACTACGAGCCCTGCGACGAGTTCGGCTCCGCCGAGGAGACGACCGACTGGATCAGGGCGTGGACCGGCAACTCCGAGCTCGACGGCGCCGCGTTCCGGGTGTTCGGGCAGGACGGGACCGGCGGGCTGGTGGCCAGCTGGCTGGTACGGCCGGGGCAGCCGCTCGTCGCGCAGCCGGTGGCGTTCTTCGGGTCCGAGGGCGAGGCCGGTGTCGTGGCCACGAGCCTGGGCGAGTTCCTGTGGTTGCTGGCCGGTGGGGTCGGGCCGCAGGAGGCCGTCGAGTTCGGGACCGAGAGCGGTGTCGGGCACGACGAGCTGCGCGCCGTGGCGGAGGAGCACTCCGGTGTCGAGCCCCGCACGCCCGCCGAGGTCCTGGCCGCGGCACGGGCCGAGTTCCCGGACTTCGCCGGGACCGTCCAGTCCTGGTGCCGCTGAGAAGCCGGAAGGGGGACCGGAACGATGCCCGGTCCCCCTTTGGTCTGCACCACTTTGCAGGCCCCGGATACGCTGACGGAACCTGTTGCGCCGCAAGGCGAACAGGACCTCACCCCATGGAGGTCACGTTCCATGAGAAGGCTTCTGGCGGCCGTGCTCCTGTTCACGGCCGCAGCAGTCCCCGCCGGTACCGCCGGCGCCGCCGACCCGGTCTACCGGGACCCGAGCCAGCCGATCCCCGTGCGGGTCGCCGATCTGCTCGGCCGGATGTCGCTCGACGAGAAGATCGGGCAGATGACGCAGGCCGAACGGAAAGCGGTTTCCGCCGCCGACCTCACCACCTACCGGATCGGCTCGCTGCTGTCCGGCGGCGGTTCCGCGCCCTCACCGAACAACGCCACGTCGTGGGCGGACATGTACGACAACTTCCAGCGCGCCGCACTCGCCACGCCGCTGGGCATCCCGATGATCTACGGCGTGGACGCCGTGCACGGCCACAACAACGTCACCGGCGCCACGATCTTCCCGCACAACATCGGCCTCGGCGCGACCCACGACCCCGCTCTGGTGCAACGGATCGGCCGCGCGACCGCCGAGGAGGTCTCGGGCACCGGCATCGACTGGGACTTCGCGCCGTGCCTGTGCGTCGCGCGCAACGACCGCTGGGGCCGCACCTACGAGTCGTTCGGCGAGACGCCGGAGAACGCGACGTCGATGACCACGCTGATCACCGGTCTGCAGGGCACCAAGCTCTCCGACCCCGGTTCGGTGCTGGCCACCGCCAAGCACTACATCGGTGACGGCGGCACGACCGACGGCGACGACCAGGGCAACACGCAGATCAGCGAGGCCGAGCTGCGAGCGGTCCACCTGCCGCCGTTCCGCGAGGCCGTCGCGCGCGGCGTCGGGTCGGTGATGATCACCTACAGCAGCTGGAACGGCGTCAAGACGCACGCCAACAAGTACCTGATCACCGACGTGCTGAAGACCGAGCTCGGCTTCAGCGGTCTCGTGGTGTCGGACTGGAACGGCATCGACCAGATCGACGGACAGCCCGGCTTCACCGCCGACGAGGTCCGCACCGCGATCAACGCCGGCCTGGACATGATCATGGTGCCGACCGAGTGGCGGTCGTTCATCACGCTGCTCAAGGCCGAGGTGCAGGCCGGTCGCGTGCCGATGTCGCGCATCGACGACGCCAACCGCCGCATCCTCACCAAGAAGTTCGAGCTCGGCCTGTTCGAGAAACCGCTGACCGACCGCTCCTACACCCCGTCCGTCGGCAACGCCGCCCACCGCGCCCTCGCCCGCGAAGCCGTGCGCAAGTCGCAGGTGCTGCTGAAGAACCAGAACGGCGTGCTGCCGTTGCCCAAGACCGCCGGCAAGCTGTTCGTTGCGGGCAAGAGCGCCGACAACATCGGCTACCAGAGCGGCGGCTGGACCGGCTCGTGGCAGGGCGGCAGCGGCCCCGTCACACCGGGAACCACGGTGCTGCAAGGCATCCGTGCGGCGGTGTCGTCGTCCACCACGGTGACGTACAACCGCAACGGCACCGGCATCGACGGCAGCTACCAGGCCGCGATCGCCGTCATCGGCGAAACCCCGTACGCCGAGGGCGAGGGCGACCGGCCTGGTTCGATGGGCCTGGACAGCGAGGACCTGGCGACGCTGAACACCCTGCGCGCGTCGGGCGTCCCGGTCGTCGTGGTGCTCGTGTCCGGGCGCCCGCTGGACATCGCGGCCCAGCTACCCCAGTGGCACGCCCTGGTCGCGGCGTGGCTGCCGGGCACCGAGGGCAACGGCGTCGCGGACGTCCTGTTCGGCGACTACCGCCCGACCGGCACGCTGCCGTTCACGTGGATGCAGAGCGCGAGCCAACAGCCGATCAACGTCGGCGACGGCAAGACACCGCTGTTCCCGTACGGCTTCGGCGCACAGTTCCCGGCCACGCAGAACGCCTACGCGATGATCGGCGCCTCCTACTACGACGAGCAGCGCGGCACCCAGGTCGAGCGTTGCACCGACTCCGGCTGCGGCCAGAACGTCGGTTATCTGTCGCCCGGCGATTACGTGGCCTACGCGGACGTCGACTTCGGTGCCACCCCACCGGCTTCGGTGACCACGCGGATCGCGTCCGGCTCGACCGCGGGCGGCACGCTGCAGTACCGGCTCGACAGCCCTACCGGCCCGCTCGTCGCCACGGTGTCCGCGGCGAGCACCGGCGGGTGGCAGACGTGGACGAGCCGCACGGCCGCCGCGTCCGGGGCCACCGGGGTACACCGGCTGTACCTGGTGGCGACCGGCGGCACGGGCGGCGACCTGGCGAACGTGAACTGGTTCCAGTTCGCCCACTGAGCAGCTGATCAGAATTCCTGTCCGAAACCGAGGGTTCCGACGCTCGCCTTCGCTGTCGATTGGGGTTCCTTCCTCCACGCCAGGTGGAGGAAGGAACCCCAATCATCGACGACGGCAACCCGGTGATGGCACGGTCTCCGGGCCGCGTCGCCCCCTGATCAGGCCTAACATGGACGCATGGGCACCACCACCCTGGAGCTGACCGACGAGGAGCTCGTCCTCCTGCGGCACGCGCTGCGCCACTACCTGTCGGAGTTCGGTCACGAGGAGGCCGACATCCTGCGGAAGGCCCGCGCGTTGCTCGGCAAGCTGCCCGCGCCGGCCACCAAGTAGCCGTCGGGGTCGCGGACATCGCCGCTGGCCGGCGAGCGATGACGCGTGGCCTGGACCGCGCACCAGCCCAGGAACGCGAGCGCCAGCCACACGTAGGCGTTGCCGATCAGGTGCTGCCACCAAGTCCACGCGAGCTCCCGGTCGTCCGACGTGGGCAGCAGCCGGTGCGGTCCGACCGCGAACACCGCCACGGCCGCGATCCGCACCCAGCCCCGGAGCACCAGCAGCGCGGGCGCGATCCACACCCAGTGGTGCGACCAGGACACCGGTGAGATCAGCAGTCCCGCGGCGGCCACGGCCAGCACCGCGGTGAGGTCGTCGCGCAGCCGTGGCAGCGCGAACACGGTGACCGCCAGCACGACCAGGCAGAGCGCCATCCACACGTGCTCGGACGCGCCGAGCCGGAACAGCAGGCCGCGCAACGACTGGTTGCCGCTGAAGGCGAGCCCGCCTACGCGGCCGGGGTCGAGCATCGCGGTGAACCAGAACTGCCTGGACTGCTCCGGTGCGAGCACCCAGCCCAGCAGACCGGCGGCGGCGAACGTGCCGACCGCGGTCAGGGCGGGCCGCCAGCGCCTGCGGGCCAGGAAGAACAGCACGAAGATCGCCGGGGTCAGCTTGATCGCGGCGGCGAGGCCGATCAGCACACCCCGCGGCCACGGTGTGCGCGGCAGCAGGCAGTCGGCGGCGACGAGACCGATCAGCACCATGTTGATCTGGCCGAGGTCGAGGCCGCCGCGCAGCGGTTCGAGCAGCAGGCACCCGGCCGCCACGCCGAAACCCGCCCACGGCACGGAGCTCCTGAGCGCCGCCACGTGGCACGCGGCCGTGAACAGCGCGATCCCGGCGGCGGTGAACAGGACCGCGACGAGTGGCACCGGCAGCGGAGACAGTCCGCTGAAGAGCATCGCCGCGAACGGCGGGTAGGTGAACGGCAGCCCGAAAGGGGCCTTGAACTCTCCGCCGTAGAGATCGGTTCCCGACCACCACGCGTCCCCGCCCGCGAGGTAGACCCGCAGGTCGATCAGGCCGTCGCCGAAACCTTTCACACAGGTCCAGACCAGCACCCCCGCCACGACCACAGCCCAGATCCGGCGCAGGTCGACAGGCATGGTAAAGCGAAGTCGATGCAGCACAACAGAACCCCTCGTCCCCCAGCGTCCCCCAGACGCGCGATGTGGACGAGCCTACTGGTGGAGGGGTGGCGCCGGATCAGCCCCTGGGCTGAGGGATCATGGTCGTTCGGCCGGCAACCAGCGTCGGCCTCGGCCGTTCGGCCGACCCCGGCCTGCACGAACGCCAGGTGGGCCGCCACCGCGTGTTGCTCAGGCGGCGCCGATCGCCTCGTCGAGGATGCTCAGTCCCAGCGCGAGCTCCTCCTCGGACGCCGTCAGCGGCGGCGCGATCCGGAACACCCCGCCCATGCCCGGAATCTGCACGATGTTCATGTGCAGCCCGAGCTCCAGGCACTTCCGCGTGATCGGTGCGCTCAGCGACTCGTCGGCGATCTCCAGCCCCACCAGCAGACCGCGCCCGCGCACGTCCGACACCAGCGAGTGTCGTGCGGCGATGTCGTCCAACCCGGTGCGCAGGAACGTGCCGAGCTTCGCGGCCCGCTCGTCGAGCCGTTCCTCGACCAGCACGTCCAGCACGGTGTTGCCGACGGCGGCGACCAGCGGGTCCGACACGTGCGTGGTGAAGAACAGGTAGTTCCTCCGATGCGCCTCCTCCTCGATCTCGGCGGAGGTGATCACCGCGGCCAGCGGGAGTCCGGCGCCCAGGGTCTTCGACAGCGTCAGGATGTCCGGCACCACACCGTCGCGTTCGAACGCGTACCAGGTGCCCGTGCGGCACAGCCCGGTCTGCGCCTCGTCCAGGATCAGCAGCATCCCGCGTTCGCGGCACTTGGCCGACAGGGCCGCGAAGTAGCCCGGCGGTGGCTCCAGAATCCCGCCGGAGCTGAGGATCGGCTCGACGATGCACGCGGCCAGCGACCCCACGGACTGCGCGTCGATCAGGTCGAACGCCAGGTCCAGCTGCGCCTGCCAGTCACCGGACGGCGCCGGGATCGCGAAGTTGCCGGGGGTGGCCGGGCCGTAGCCCTTGCGCCCGGCGCTGTAGGTCGCGGCCGCGGCGGCCGCCGTCATGCCGTGCCACGAGCGGGCGAACGACACCACCTCGTGCCCGCCGGTCACCAGCTTGGCCATGCGCAGCGCGGCCTCGTTCGACTCGGCGCCGGTGGTGAGCAGCTGCACCTTCGACAGCGACGGCGGGAGCGTCGCGGCCAGCCTCCTGGCGAGGTCGACGACCGGGCGGCTGAGCATGCCGCTGAACAGGTGGTCCAGGTTCGCGATCTGGCGCCGCACGGTCTCGACGATGCGAGGGTGCGAGTGGCCGAGGATCGCGCTCATCTGGCCGGAGGTGAAGTCCAGGACGCGCCGGCCGTCCTCGGTGAACAGGAAGCTCCCCGACGCGCTGTCGATGATCGCGCGGGTGAACGTGCCGCCGTAGCGGACCAGGTGGCGGTCGACGTCGTCCCAGAAGGTGTCCATGCAGCCGAAGCTAGGACCCGCCGAGCATCAGGTCCATCTCACATTTCCGCGCTCCCTGTTCGGAAATACTGCACAGCATGACGCTGAACCCGTGGCGCCTGCGCCTGCTCAGCCAGCTCGACGCGCTGGGCACGGTGCGGGCGGTGGCCCAGGCCGCGAACCTGAGCGCGTCGAGCGTGTCGCAGCAGCTCGCGGTGCTGGAGAGCGAGACGCGCACGCAGCTGATCGAACGGACCGGGCGACGCGTCCGGCTCACGTCGGCCGGGCTGATCCTGGCGCGGCGGGCGCGGTCGATCCTCGACCAGATGGACGCCGTGGAGGCCGAGCTGCGCGGTCTGGGCGACGAGCCGTCCGGACAGGTCCGGCTGGGCGCGTTCCAGAGCGCGATCCACGCCCTGGCCGTGCCCGCGATCGCGCGCCTGGACCACCCGCGCCTGCAGGTGGAGCTCGTCGAGCTGGAACCGCACGCCAGCATGCCCGCGCTGCTCGCGGGCGAGGTCGACGTGATCATCACGACGACCGACTTCGTGGAGCTGCCGGTGCCGCCCGACATCGACGTCGTGCCGCTCGCGGAGGACCCGATCGTGCTGCTCAGCCCGCCCGGCCGGCCGAAAACCGACCTCGCGGCCTGCGCGGACGAGCTGTGGGCGTTCGACGTGCCCGGCTCGTACATGGCGAACCTGGCCACGCGGCTGTGCCGGCAGGCGGGGTTCGAGCCGAGGGTCGTCGCCCGGTTCAGCAACTACGTGCTGACGCTCAAGCACGTCGAGGCCGGTCTGGCGGTCGCGGTGCTGCCCGCGCTGGCCGTCGACGCGAGGTTCGACGTGGTCACGAAGGAGCTGCCGGTGACCAGGAGGATCACGGCGGCGGTGCGGCGGGATTCGCGCGCCGCGATCACCGCGGTGCTCGACGCCCTGCATACTCCCAGGGGATGAGCCAGAAGATCACGATCAACGACGTGGCGAGCGCCGCCGGGGTGTCGCGGCAGACGGTGTCGCGCGCGCTCAACGACAAGGGCGAGATCGACGGCGAGACCAAGCAGCGCGTGCTCGACGCCGCCCGCGAGCTGGGCTACCGGCCGAGCCGCTTCGCCCGCGGCCTCGTGCGGCCAGACACCACGTCGATCGGCCTGGTCATCCCCGACCTGCTCAACCCGTTCTTCACCGAGGTCGCCGCCGCCGCGCTGGAGGCGGCACGCGCCCGCGGCTGGCACGTCGTCGTGTACGAGACTGCCGCCAGCCTCGCGGAGGAACGCGGCACGCTGGAGGTCATCGGCTCGCAGGTCGACGCCGTGGTCGGTTACCTCGGCCTCCCGGAGACCGAGCTGGACCGGCACACGCGCGGCATGCCGGTGGTGCTGATCGGCCGCGAACACCACTCGCCGAGGTTCAGCTCCATCCGGATCGAGGGCGCCGGCGGCGTCCGCGCGGCCGTCGACCACCTCGTCGCCACCGGTCACCGCCGCATCGGCATGCTCGACCAGTCGCTCCCCACCGGCCGGAGCGACCGGTACCGCTGGTTCCGCGACGCGATGGCGGCGCACGGACTCGCCCCGGACGCCATCACGGGCGCCGCGCAGTCGGTGAACGGCGGCGCCGAGGCGCTGGCCGAGCTCCTCGACCAGCGCCCGGACCTGACGGCGGTCTTCACGTTCAACGACGCCATCGCGATCGGTGCCCTGCGCGCAGCGCGCCGGCTCGGCCGGGAGCTGGCCGTGATCGGGTTCGACGGGCTGCAGCTCGGCACCGTGGTCGATCCGGAGCTGACCACCGTCGCGCTCGACACCCGCCGGATCGGCGCGCTCGCGGTCGAGCAGGCGGCGCGGCTGCTGGCCGGTGATGAACCGCTGGCGGGTGACGAGCTGGTGGTCCAGGCGGCGCTGCTGCTGCGCGAGTCCGCCTGACCTGCGGTTCCAGTACTCGGGGGTTGACACTCCCGTTCGTTCCGACCCACTCTTGCGGCATCCCGTGAACGTTCACGGGAACGCTCACGGGCCTGTCGGAGGGTGACCTTGCTGTCGTACGTCGAGGACTTCGGTCCGGGCACCGGTGCGCTGCCACCGCGTGCCTTCTTCACCTCCGACGCCGCGTCCCTGTCGCTCGACGGGATCTGGCGCTTCCGGCTGTCGCCGCACGCCTCGGCACCGCTCGGCGCGGAGCGCGACGACTTCGACGACAGCGGCTGGGACACGATCACCGTGCCGGGCCACTGGCAGCTGCAGGGCCACGGCTCCCCCGCGTACACCAACGTGGTCTACCCGTTTCCGGTCGAGCCGCCGTTCGTGCCGTCGGAGAACCCGACGGGCGACCACCGGCTGGTGTTCGACCTGCCCTCCGACTGGCCGGATGAACCCGCCGTGCCGCGGTTCGACGGCATCGACTCGGCTGTACGCGCGGAAGGCGACGTTCGCCGTCACGTTCCAGCATGTGGACCTCAGCTGAGCCGCGACTAGCATCGGCAGGAGGCCGGAAGTCGTGCTCGCAACTCGCCGTCTGGCGAGGTGGATGAAGGGCGCCTTCCTCCACCTGGTGTGGAGGAAGGCGCCCTTCCTCCACACCAGGTGGAGGAAGGCGCCCTTCATCCACGTGACTGCCCGACAGGGCCTCTGGCAAGCCGACTGGCCTCGGCAGGAGGCTGATCGAGGAGGCGTGTGGTGCCGCGGAAGTCAGAACCGTTGCGGAAGCTGGGTTTTCTCACCATCGGGTTGTTCGACGAGCACGACCCGGCGGCCGGGCACCGGTCCACGCTGGAGATCATCGAGCTGGGCGAGCAGCTCGGGTTCGACAGCGCGTGGGTGCGGCACCGGCACCTGCAGTTCGGCATCTCCTCGCCGGTCGCGGTCCTCGCCGCGGCCTCCCAGCGCACCAGCCGGATCAGCCTCGGCACGGCCGTGATCCCGCTGGGCTGGGAGAACCCGCTGCGGCTCGCCGAGGACCTGGCGACCGTCGACGTGCTGTCCGGCGGCCGGCTCAACCCCGGTGTGAGCGTCGGGCCGCCGATGTACTACGACGACGTCAAGCACGCGCTGTACCCGGAAACCGCTGACGTCGAGAACTTCAGCTACGACCGGGTGCGGCGGCTGCTGGACTTCGTGCGCGGCGAGAAGGTCACGGACTTCAGCGGCACCAGGGGCATCGAGGTGTTCTCGGACCGCGTGCAGCCGCACTCGGCGGGGCTCGCCGAACGGATGTGGTACGGCGGCGGCAGCCTGCGGTCGGCGCGGTGGGCGGGTGAGCACGGACTGAACCTGCTGTGCAGCAACGTGGTCCAGGCCGAGGAGTCGGAGACCTTCGCCGAGATCCAGCTCTCGCACATCCGCGCGTTCCGCGAGCACGGCGGCGGGCGGGTGTCGCAGGGGCTCGTGGTGATCCCGACCGACTCGGCCACGCCGCAGCAGCGCGCGAAGTACCAGGACTACGTGGACCGGCGCACGGCCCGCACCGCCACCCCGGTGGGGCCGCGCCGGTTCATGTTCGCCCGCGACCTGATCGGCACGTCCGCGGAGATCGCCGAGCAGCTGTACGCGCACCTCGCCTTCTCCGAGGTCGACGAGGTGGCGTTCGCGCTGCCGTTCAGCTTCGAGCACGAGGACTACGTGCAGATCCTCACCGACCTGGCCACCAAACTGGGCCCGGAACTGGGCTGGCACCCCGCCTGAGGCTGATTCGATGAACGCCGTCTAGAGCGCCCACCAGGTGTCGAGGCGTGGCACCGAGGTTGTGTCGCCTTGGGCGAAGCGGGCCGCGTGGAACAGGAAGCCGGCGATGCCCGCCGCGCCCGCCATCCAGCCGACGCCGGCGGGCAGCAGCGGCTCGGGGTTGCGGTGCTCGACGAACCGCCAGCAGACGCCGGAGCCGTCCGGGATCGCCCGTTCCACCACCACGTCCGCGAGGTGCAGTGCGAACTCCGTGTGCTCACCGGCGTCGAGCAGCCGGTCGCCCACTCCCGCGGTGCCGCAGCAGCGGCCGTCGTTGTCCCAGAAGCCGGGATAGCGGCGTTCGGGCAGGCCGGAGACGCGAACGCTGTGCAGGCACCGGGCGTGCCAGTCCATGACCGGCACGCCCGCCACCTCGGTGACACCAGCCCTTTTCAGCGCGGGCCACAGCAACGAGGTACCGGTCGGCCCGTGGCACCAGCCGTAGCTGAACGGCTCCATGTCCTCCAACGCCGGAATGCGCAGCGGCGCCCGGAAGCCGCCGTCGCTCGTGTCACCGAGCGCCACGAGGTGTTCGGCACCCGCGGCGGCCGCCTCGGCGAGGTCGGGGCGCGCGAACTCGGCACCGGCCAGGGCCAGCGCGGTCGCGATGCCCGCCAGGCCGTGCGAGAAGTTCGGTGTCTCCCGCTGCACGACGCACGAGCGCGCCGGCACCTGACGCCAGTTGAGCCCGGCGGGCGCCTCTTCCCGTTCCGCCAGCACGGCCTCGGCCGCCACCTTGGCGAGCTCGTCCGCTCCCGCGACACCGTGCCGATGCGCCCACACCGCGCCCAGCAGCACACCCGCCGAACCGAGCGTGAGGTCGTGGCAGCGCGCGCCCTCCAGGTAGCGCGGCGGACCGAACCACTCCAGCGCCCATCCGTCCGAAGTGGACAGGTCGAGGAGCCTCGTGACCGCGGCCTCGGCACCCGGGGCGTCCAGCACGGTCAGCACACCGATCGCGCTGACCAGGCCGCAGAAGAACGTGTGGTCGACGGACGTGCCGATGCCCGCGCGGACCTGCTCGGCGACGAGGTCCGCCAGGCGCTGCTCCTCGGCGGTCCACTCCCGGCTCAGGCTGATCTCGGCGAGCGCGTACGCCAGGCCGCCGACGCCCGAGTACATGCTGTCGCGATTTTCCTGGTCCAGTTCACCGCCAACAGATCGCGGGATCCACACCGCGTCGTCGTAACGGATCTGATCTAGCACCCACCGCCAGGCTGCCTCGGCGGTCCCCCAGTACTTCTCCATGAGACCATGATCTCACCTCGCTGACCAGCGAGGACGCGGTGACGCGCACGTTCGGTCCTGCTCGCCGCGGGTGATCTGGAAAGCTTGATGTGTGCGCGTGGCATTGCTGGGACCGACGACGGTCGAGGCCGACGACGGCACACCGGTCGACATCGGTGGGGCCCGCGTCCGCATGCTCCTGGCCCGGCTCGCGCTCGACCCCGGCCGGCCGGTGCCGACGACGACGCTGATCGACGACCTGTGGGGTGAGCAGCCGCCCGCGGACGCCTCGAACGCCCTGCAGTCGCTCGTGTCACGGCTGCGCAAGGTGTGTCCGGACGTCACGCTGGAGCCGGGCGGGTACCGGCTCGCGGTAGCGCGGGAGGACGTCGACGTCTTCCGGTTCGACCGGCTGCGCGCGGACGGTAGGCTGGACGAGGCGCTCGCGTTGTGGCGGGGTGACGCGCTGGCCGACGTGCGCGAGGCGCCGTTCGCCGCGGCGGCGGTCGTGCGGCTCGACGAAGCCCGGCTGGCCGCGGAGGAGGAGCGGTTCGCGACCGGGGACCTCGACGTCGCCGCGTTGACCGCGATGCACGAGAAGCACCCCTTGCGGGAGCGGACGGCCGGGCTGCTGATGCGGGCGTTGTGCGCGCAGGGCAGGCAGTCCGACGCGTTGCGGGTCTACGAGGAGGTTCGCGGACGGCTCGCGGACGAGCTGGGCGTCGACCCGTCTCAGGAGTTGCAGGACGTGCACCTCGCCGCGTTGCGCGGCGAGCTGAAGCCGCGGGCCGCGGTCGACCGGTTGCCCGTGCGGCTCACCAGCTTCGTGGGGCGCGACGAGGAGCTCGCCCAGATCACCGCGCAGCTCGGCCAGGCCCGGCTCGTGACGCTGGTCGGTCCGGGCGGTGCGGGCAAGACGCGGCTCGCCACCGAGACCGCGGCACGGCATCCGTTGCACGCCAAGGGACGCGTCTGGTTCGCCGCGCTGGCCGGTGTGCGCGCCCAGGAGGACCTCGCCGGCGCGGTGCTCAGCGCGTTCGACGTGACGTTCGTCGGGGAACCGTTGCGGCGGCGGGCGGAGGGCATGGACCGGATCGCCGAGGTGCTGGGCGCGGGCGAGTCGTTGCTGGTGCTGGACAACTGCGAGCACCTGATCACCGCGGCCGCCGAGTTCGCCGCCGACCTGCTGCGGCGGGTGCCGAACCTGCGCATCGTCGCGACCAGCCGGGAGCCGCTCGCGACCGACGGCGAGTCGCTGTGCCCGGTCGGGCCGCTCGCGGTGCCCGACGGGCAGGCCGACGTCGCCGGGTTCGGCGCGGTGCGGCTGTTCCTGGACCGGGCCGCGGCGGTGCGGCCGGGGTTCGAGCTGGACGAGTCCACTGTGGACGGCGTGAGGCAGATCTGCCGCCGGCTCGACGGCATGCCGCTCGCGCTGGAGCTCGCGGCCGCGCGGTTGCGGTCCATGACGATCCGGCAGATCACCCAGCGGCTGGACGACAGGTTCCGGCTGCTCACGTCGGGCAGCCGCACGGCGCTGCCCCGCCAGCGGACGCTGCGCGCGGTCGTCGAGTGGAGCTGGGACCTGCTGACCGGGCAGGAACGGCAGCTCGCCCGCCGGCTGTCGGTGTTCCCGGCGGGCGCCGACCTGGCCGCGATCGAGCAGGTCTGCCACGACGACGCGCTGTACGTGCTCACGTCACTGGTCGAGAAGTCCATTGTGGACGTTTTCGAGTTCGAAGGCGAGCCGCGGTACCGGATGCTGGAGACGATCCGGGTGTTCGCGGCGGAGCAGCTCGACGCGTCCGGGGAGAAGACCGAGATCCTCGGCCGGTTCCGGCGGTACTACCGGGACCTGACCGTGACGTGGGAGCCGCTCACCCGCACCGCCCGCCAGCTCGAGGCGATCACGATGTTCGAGGCCGAGCAGGACAACATCGTCGCCGCGTTGCGCGGGGCGGTCGACGACCGCGACGTGGAGCTCGCCGCCGACCTGCTCGGTGGCGCCTTCTGGTACTGGTTGGTCAAGGGCGACAACGAACGCGCGCAGCTGTCGGTGCGCGAGGTCCTCGCCCTCGGCGACGAGCTGCCGTTGCCCGAGGACCTGTCCGCCACGTTCCGGGCGATGCAGCTCATCATGACCGCCATCCCCAACCTGCCGGAGACGGAGCTGGCCGCGACCGTCATCGAGGACTGCGTGCGCACCGGCGCCACGAGCAAGTACCCGTCGCTGGCGATCGCCTTGCCGATGCTCGCGTTCCTCAGCCAGAACCCCGAGCTCGCCCGCCGGGAGGTGGAGCGCGCGGCGGCGAGCGACGACGCGTGGGCGCGGGCGGCCGCGGACTGGGCGTTGAGCTTCATCCTGGTCGACGAAGGCGATCTCGACGCCGCCGAGGCGGCCCGTGACCGGGCGTACGACCAGTTCACGGCCGTCGGCGACCGGTGGGGTTCGGCGATGACGCTCGGCATGAAAGCCGCGTTCGTCTCCCAGACCGGCGACAACGAGGGCGCCATCGCGCTGTACCTGAAGGGTCTCGCGGCGGCGCAGGAGCTGAGGTCCGCCGACGACGCGGTGCAGCAACGATGGCGGCTCGCCGTCGAGTACGCCCGGTTCGGCGACCACGAGTCCGCGGCGCGAGAAGTCGCCGAGGCCGAGAAGTACACCAACCACCTCGGCAACGACCAGCTGTCCATCATGATCGGCTACGCGAAAGCCGAGATCTGGCTGCGGTCCGGGCGGCTGGCGGAGGCACGCGCCCAGAGCATCCGGTTGAAGCAGTCCGCCGTCACCTCGACCACGCTCGCCCCGTTCGTCAGGGAGTGGTCGGCGAACGTCGACGCCCGCATAGCCGTCGCGGAGGGCAGACCGGACGAGGCTGAAGCCGGTGTGGCGATCGCGATCGAGACGACGTCGGGCCGCGGCGACATGCCGGACCTGGCGTCGGTCACCGAGTTGCTGGCCATCGTGCGGCACCGGCAGGGCCGCGACGACGTGGCCGCACGGATGCTCGCCCTCGCGCGGAGGATCCGCGGACGACTCGATCTCGGCGACCCGGACGTGCGCCGGTTGGTCGCCGAGATCGGTGAACCGGAACCCCTCGCGCTCACGAAGGCCGAGGCGGTGCGGGAGATCCGCGCGGAGGCGGGCGTCAGCGGCGGCTGACGCCCGCCCCGCCGTGCTCAGACCCGCTTGCGGTAGGCCCAGGTGGCCAGCGGGAAGAACACCGCGACCGCCGCGACCATCCAGACCAGCGAGCCGGTGAGCGGCCCCGCGATCGGACCGCCGTTGAGCAGCCCGCGCAGCGCGTCCGCCATCAGCGTGACCGGGCTGATGTCCGCCCAGGCCTTGAGCCAGCCCGGCATCGTCGAGGTGCCGACGAACACGTTGCTGCCGAACGTCAACGGCATGATCAGCACGAACATGATGCCCTGCACGGCCTGCGGCGTCTTGAGCAGCATGCCCACGAACACCGACGCCCAGCAGAAGCACAGCCCGAACACGATCGTCAGGCCGGCCGCGACCAGCAGCTCCACCGGGCCGGTCTGCACCCGGAAACCCATGATCGTGGCGACGACGAGCAGCACCACGATGCACACCACGTACCGCACGATGTCCGCGAGCACCGCCCCGATCAACGGTGCCGACCGGGCGATCGGCATGGCGCGGAACCGGTCGAACACGCCCTTGGACACGTCGGTGTTGAGCTGCACGCCCGCGGTCATGCTGGCCTGCAGGATGTTCATCACCATGATCCCCGGCACGAGCATCTGCAGGTAGCTGTCGGTGCTGCCGGCCAGCGCACCGCCGAAGAGGTACGTGAACATCACCAGGAACACGATCGGCGCGATCGTCACGTCCGCGAGCTGCTCCGGGTTCTTGCGGATCTTCAGGATGCCGCGCCAGCCGAGCGAGAGCCCGTGCCGCACACCCCTGTCGAACGCGATGGCGGTCATGCCAGGCTCCCCTCGGGCTCGCGCTTGCCGGTCAGCGACAGGAACACCTCGTCCAGCGACGGCAGGCGCAACGCCAGCTCGTCCGCGGTGATCCCGGCCTCGTCGAGCTTGCGGACCAGCGTGGACAGCAGCACCGGGTCGTTGACCGGCGCCGTCAGCAGGCCGGTGTCGTCGTCCCGGTTGGGCCGCACGCCGGTGAGGTCGCCGAGAATCCGTTGCACCGCGTCGAGATCGCGCAACGACGTCGGCCGCACCTGCAGCGTCTGCCCGCCCACGCGCCGCTTCAGCTCGTCCGGCCGTCCCTCGGCCACCACCCGGCCGTGGTCGAACACCGTGATCGTGTCCGCGAGCTGGTCGGCTTCCTCCAGGTACTGCGTCGTGAGCAGCACCGTCACGCCGTTCGCGACGAGCTTGCGGACCACGGCCCACACCTCGTTGCGGGCGTGCGGGTCCAGCCCGGTGGTCGGCTCGTCCAGGTACAGCACGGACGGGTTGCCGACCAGGCTAGCCGCGAGGTCGAGCCGCCGGCGCATACCCCCTGAGTACGTCTTGGCGGCTCGCCCCGCGGCGTCGGTCAGCTCGAACTGCTCCAGCAGCTCGGCCGCCCTGGCCCGCGCCCCCGTGCGGCTGAAGTCGAGCAACCGGGCGAGCAGCACGAGGTTCTCCGTCCCCGACAGGTCCTCGTCCACGCTCGCGTACTGCCCGGTCAGCCCGATCAACGACCGCACGGCCCTCGGGTTCTTCACCACGTCATGTCCCCCGACCGTGGCGTGTCCCGCGTCCGGGCGCAACAGCGTCGCCAGCACCCGCACCGCCGTGGTCTTGCCCGCGCCGTTCGGCCCGAGCACGCCCACGACCTTCCCCTCCGGCACCTCGAGGTCCACCCCGTCCAGGGCTTTCGTCTCCCCGTAGTGCTTGACCAGGCCTTCAGCCCTGATCGCCAGCGACATCGTTCCTCCCTGTGTCGGGAGAACCATGCGCCCGTCCGCTGGCAGCACGCGCACAGCCCGCTGTCAGCCGCTGGCAGCCGCCGTCAACCGGGGTAGGTGGCCAGGCGGCTCGACTCCCGGAAACGCCGGTAGAAGTCGATCATCGTCTCGGCGACGGGAGCGTGCCGGACGAGGATCTCGGCGACCACCTCCGGCACGTCCGCCGGCCTCTCCCCTGCCGCACAGGCGCGGATGAACGCGTTCCGATCGTCGCGCGAGTAGCCGTACAGGGCCGTGACGAGCCACATCACCAGATGCGTGGCGGTGTAGCGCCGGTCGTAGCTCGAATGCCCGGCGAAGAACTCCGCCTCCTCGGCCGAGAGGTCGAACCGCGAGGAGATCGCCAGCCCGTAGTCTCCGAAGTACAGCCGCCCGCCATCGGTCAGGATGTTCTCGAAGTGGGCGTCGAAGTGCAGCAGACCGCGGGAGTTCATGAACGAGATCCCGGCCGCCAGCTGCGTCTCGACCGCGGCACAGGCACCGGCGAGCGCCTCACCACCGGTCTCGACCTGAGCCCCGAGCCAGTCGTGCAGGTTCCACGGGACGTACTCCAGGAACAACGCGATGCAGGCCGTTGCCGCGCTCAAAGCCTCGATCCGCCGACGGACCTCCCCGCTGCCACCCCAGTAGGCGACCGCCCTGTCCACATCGGCCAGCTCCTCCGGCAGCGACTGCCCGGAATGCGGCAGCACCCGCCAGTGGTACATCAGCGGGAAACCTTCGAACTCGCCCTTGAGCACCCAGTCCGTCGTCATGGCGTGCACGGCCAGCTCCCGCCACGCGCCGAAACCCGGCCCGCCGATGACGCCGACGCCGTAGTGGCAGAAGACCGGCAGCTCGAAGAGGTTGGCCGTGGACCCGACGTGGGACGGCTGCCGTTCCCAGTCGGTCAGCGGCAGCCGCTTGACGAAGACCGGAGTCCCGCCCACGTCGAGCAACGCCGTCGGGCCGCCGATGCCGGACCCCAACGGCTCGGCCGCGTCCAGGAGATCGCTCAGTTCACGATCACCGCACCGGGCCAGCTCCGCTGCCACGGCCCCATGACCGGCCGACCGCGTCACGTTGTGCTCCCCCCACTTCATCATGATCACGATAGCGAGAACAGCTCCGGGCCGGCCTGCGTCCGAAAACTCACTGCGGAGTGATGTCGGATCCGGTCCGCGCCGTTCGTGGAACAGGTGAGCGGCCCGCACCGAGGGCCATGACCACAGGGGAAGAGATGTCGCACCCACAGCCCGTCGCCCGCCGCATGTTCGACCTCGTCGAGCCCATCGGCATGGTGCCGTTCATCGCCAACGAGTCCGACCAGGCGCTGATGGCGCTCGGCCTGCGCAACGCGTGGGACGCCTACTTCGCCGGCCGGGCCGCGCCGTTCGGGCCGACGGTGCCGGCCGAGGTGGTCCACGCGGTCTTCTACAACTTCGCGCCCGGCGAGGTGGCGCGTCACCTGCCGCGGATCTGGGACCTGACCACGCCCGAGGCGGCCCTGGAAGCCCGCGAACGGGGTTGCGTCGCGGGGATGCGGCGGATTCTCGGCGCGCTCGCCGACGACCCCGCCGTCGCCCGTGCCGGCGAGCTCCTGCTGCGGGCCGCGACCAGTGCGCCGGTCGAGGGACGCGCTCTCTTCGCCGCCCTCCGCGCGGTTCCGGTCCCGCAGGAGCCCGTGGCGCGGTTGTGGCACGCGGCGACCCTGCTCCGCGAGCACCGCGGCGACGGGCACACCGTCGCGTTGATGGCCGAGGGCATCGGCGGGACGGAGGCCCACGTGCTGCACGCGCTGTCCGTCGGCATGCCCGCGCACGAGTTCGGCCGGGTCCACCACCTGCCCGCCGCGCAGCTGAACGCGGTCGTCGACGGCATGCGCGCCCGAGGCCTGATCGGGGCCGACGGCTGGCTCACCGCCGACGGCCGGGCCGCGAAGGAACGGGTCGAGGAGCTCACCGACCGGCTCGCGGAGGCGCCGTACCGCGCGTTGAGCCCCGCCGAGCTCGATCTTCTCGCCACCGACCTCGCACCGATCTCGGCTGCTCTCAAGGCCGCGTTCCCGTGGTAGCCCGGGTCAGGCCGGTGGTGCCAGCACGACCGCCGAGTTGTGGCCGCCCATGCCGAGCGACGACTTGATCGTCACGCCGTCGCCGACCGGGGTGAGCCCGTCCAGCAGTCCCGGATGTCCGGACGCGACGACCGGTGGCGCCGGGATCACGCCGCGGTCGTAGGCCATCGCGGTCACCGCGACCTCGATCGCCGACGCCGCGCCCTGGCAGTGGCCGGTCAGCGGCTTCACCGAGTAGATCGAGGTCTCCGGACCGAACAGCTGCTCCAGGACGGCGGCCTCGGCGGCGTCGCACTGCGCGGTTCCGGGGCCGTGTGCGTTGAAGTAGCGCACGTCGGCGGCGCTCACCGCGGCGTTGTCCAGCGCGTCGGCGAAGCACGCCGTGATGTGGTCGAGCCGCGGGTCGATCGACGTCACGTGGTAGGCGTCGTGCGACATCGCGCCGCCGAGCGTGACGGCGTACGGATTCCTCGCGCGGCGCGAAAGGACGAACGCCACCGACGCCTCCCCCATCACGAAACCCCTGCTGCCCTGCTGGAACGGGCGGCACGCGTCGAGCGGCTCGGCGTCGACGACCGCGACGCCGAGCCGGACGAAGTGGGCCACGTTCTCCAGGGTGAGGGAGAGATCCGTCGCGACGAACACGACGTCGTCGACGATTCCCGCGTCCAGCCACGCCTTCGCGGTGATCAGACCGGCGTTGCCGGACGCGCACATCGCCGAAACGTTCATCGCGGGGCCGTGGAAACCGTATTCCTGCATGAACGTCGACATCGGTGTGGACGGCATCAGCGCGAGGTAGTCGTGCACCGGCAGCTTTCCGCCGCGAGTGACGTAGAAGTCGCGCCACAGGTCCACTTCGCCCAGCACGACCGCGTGCAGAAGACCGACCCGGCGGCCGGGTTGCCAGCCGCGGGTGCCCGCGTCCTCGATGGCTTCTCTCGCGGCGGCGCGCATCGCCCGCGCGAACCTGCTGGGCCCGTCCGCCGGATCACCGCCCTCCCCGACACAGGCCGCCCAGACGGTGTCACCGGGGAAGCTGCCCAGCTCGGGAACGACGACGGCGGCGGGCTTGCCGCTCACCAGCCCCTCCCAGAGCGACTCGCGGCGCCACCCGTACGCGCTCACCACGCCGATTCCGCAGATACCCACACCCCGCCCGACCATATCCAGCTCCCCCACACCGAGGGCCGACACCTCGCCCTCAGCGTAACCGGCTCAACCACCCCCCAGCGGAGAAAAGATCCGTCCACAATGGACATCGAAGCGGGCCCCTGATCACCCGGCGGACTCGGCCACGGGATATAACGGCACACCATGTTCACGCCAGACGGATGCGGCTCTGGTCCAGTGTGTAGTAGGTATTCACGATGGCAACGCCACCGCGAATACGAGGAAACGTCGGTTCTGGGGGCCGCGACGTGAGCGGACTGATCGGCGACGCCGAGTTCGACCACGACGTGGTGGCCGACCTCGTGCTCGCGGTCGGCGCCGCCGTGGTGTGGTGGCTGGACCTCGGCACGGACCGGCTCGGCTGGATGCCGGGCCTCGACGCGGTGATCGGCCTGCCCGGTGCGGACGCCGACGCCGTGCGCGCACGGCTGGCCGAGCTGACCGCGCCGCTGACCGTGGCCGCCAGGGCGACGGCCACGTGGCAGGACTTCGAGCTGGAGCAGCCGCTGCAGACCCCGTCCGGTCTGCGCTGGCTGCAGTTCAGCGCCCGCGTCTCGACCCGCGGTTCCGCACCGGCGCTCGTCGGCGTCGTCGCGGACGTGACGCGCCGGCACGCGCAGCAGCAGGAGCTGGCGGATCTCGCCGACCGCTACCGGCTGCTGGTCGAGCTCTCACCCGACGCGATCGTGGTGCACGAGGCCGGTCGGCTGGTGTACGCGAACCCGGCGGCGGTCCAGTTCGTGCGCGCCGGTTCCGACGCGGAGCTCCTCGGCCGGCCGATCACCGACTTCGTCCACCCGGACTCGCAGCAGGACATGCTGCAGCGGATCGCGAAACTGACCGAGCCGGGCGCGACGAGCGACCCGGCGGACGCCGTGCTGGTCCGGTTCGACGGCGGCACCACCGACATCGAGTCGGTCTCGGTGCGCACGACGTGGGAAGGCAGACCGGCGTTCCAGGTGATCATGCGGGACGTCACGGAGCAGAAGGCGTCCGCGGCGGCGCTGTCGTACCAGGCGGCGCTCGTCGCGCACGTCAGCGACGCGCTCATCGCGACCACGTCCGACGGTGTCGTGACGAGCTGGAACCCCAGCGCCGAGCACATCTACCGCCGCCGCGCGGCCGAGGCGATCGGGCAGCCCATCGGCCGGGTCGTGGGGGCGCCGCTGGACCCGGCGGCGGCGCTGGAGGCGGGTGGCGTGGTGCAGGCGGAGCACCGCAGGTCCGACGGCGAAGCGCTGGTGGTGCGGGTGTCGGTCGCCCCGATGGCCGGCGGGTACGTGCTGATCTGCGCGGACGAGACCGCGCGCAGGCGGGCCGAGCACCACTTCACCGCGGTGGTCGCCGCGATCGAGGAGGGTGTGCTCGTCGTCGGCACCACGGGCCTCATCGAGTCCGTCAACCCGGCGGCCGAGCGGATCCTCGGCGTGCGCGCACGGGACGTGATCGGCAAGCCGACGTCGGTGGCGCAGCTGCACGACGAGGCAGGCCAGCCGGTGCCGCCCGGGCAGTTCCCGTCGGCGATCACCAGGACCACCGGCCGGCCGCAGCACGGGCGGATCGTCGGCGCGCGCCGGCCGGACGGCAGCCGGGTCTGGCTGTCGTTGAGCGCCCGCGCGCTCACCTCGGACGGGAAGCTGCCGTCGGCGACGGTCGTGTCGTTCACCGACATCACCGAGCGGCGCATGATCGACAGCCGTTTGGAGCACGACGCGACGCACGACGCGCTGACGGGCCTGTGCAACCGCACGGTGACCATCAACCGGCTCAGCCCGGCCGCGCGGGCGCACCGGTCGGGCCTCACCGCGGTGCTGTTCATCGACCTGGACAAGTTCAAGGTCATCAACGACTCGCTGGGCCACAGCACCGGCGACGAGGTGCTGCGGGTCGTCGGCTCACGGCTGAGCCGCAGCACCCGCCGCGGCGACGTCGTCGGCAGGCTCGGCGGCGACGAGTTCACCGTCATCGCCTACGGAGTGGCCGACGCGGAGGAGGCGACGGCGCTCGCCGACCACATCCGCGCCGAGCTCACCCGGCCGATCCCGGTGCGGGGACGGCAGCTCCACGTCGACGCGAGCGTGGGCATCGTGATCGCCGAACCCGGCGACCCCCGCGACGGCGCCGACCTGCTGCGCGACGCCGACCTCGCGATGTACCAGGCCAAGACCAGGGGCCGGGGCCGCGTCGCGTTCTTCGACGTCGAGCTGCGCGAACGCATCCAGCGCCGGCTGCAGCTGGAGCAGGACCTGCGCACGGCCCCGCTGGGCGGCCAGCTGTGGCTCGCCTACCAGCCGATCGTGGACCTCCGCACGGACCGGCGCACGGCCGTCGAGGGCCTGCTGCGCTGGACGCACCCCCGCTACGGCCACATCGTCCCCGGCGAGTTCATCACGCTCGCCGAGGAGAGCGACCTGATCAACATCGTCGGCGCGCACATGCTGCACACCGCCACCCGCGAGATCGCCACCCGGGCGCCGGACCTGCAGCTGACCGTGAACCTGTCGGCCCGCCAGCTCGACGACCCGTGGCTCGTGTCCGCGGTCCGCAACGCCACCCACAAGGCGGGCCTGACACCGAGCTCGCTGTGCCTGGAGATCACCGAGAGCGCCCTGATGCGCGACCCGGACCTCGCAGCGCGCACCCTGGCGGCGTTGCGCGACCTGGGGGTGCGGCTCGCGATCGACGACTTCGGCACCGGCCACTCCTCGCTCGCCCAGCTGCTCACCCTGCCGCTGGACACGCTCAAGATCGACCGTTCCTTCATCGCGGGACTGGGCGTCTCCGACGAGGCCGAAGCGATCGTCACGAGCATCATCGCCATGGCCCACGCGGTCGACCTGACCGTGATCGCCGAGGGGGTGGAACGCGTGGAGCAGCAGGAGATCCTGCGGGCACTGGGGTGCGACCAGGCGCAGGGGTTCCACCTGGGCAAGCCGGTACCGATCGCCGAGCTGTGAGGTCCGTCAGATCACCAGGCCGATGAGCAGGGTGAACACCAGACCGGTCACGGACAGGATCGTCTCCATGGCCGACCACGTCTTGACGTTCTGCCCGACGGTGAGCCCGAAGTAGCCCTTCACCAACCAGAACCCGGCGTCGTTGACGTGGGAGAAGAACAGCGAACCCGCGCCGATCGCCAGGACGAGCAACGAGGTCTCACCGGGCGACAGGGTCGACACCAGCGGCGCGAGGATGCCGGACGCGGTGACGGTGGCGACGGTCGCCGAGCCCGTCGCGAGCCGGATCAGCACGGCGACGAGCCAGGCCAGCAGCAGGACCGACAGGCCGCTGCCGGCGACCCGGTCCGCGATCAGCTCGCCGATGCCGGTGTCGATCAGCGTCTGCTTGAACCCACCGCCCGCGGCGACGATGAGCAGGATGCCGGCGATCGGCGGCAGGCCGTCCTCGACGGACCTGGCCACGGCCCTGGTGTCCATCCGCGCGCCGCGGCCGAGGGTGAACATCGCGACGATCACCGCGATCAGCAACGCGATCAGCGGTGTGCCCAGGAAGTCCAGCACGGTCCGCGCCGTGTTGCCCTTGGCCGTGAAGATGTCGGCCAGCGCCTTGCCCATCATCAGCACCACCGGCAGCAGCACCGTGGTGAGCGTGACGGCGAAACTCGGGCGCGGCCGTTCGCCGTCCTCGCGCGGTTCGGCGTCGAACAGCACCGGGGCGGGCACGTCGACCCAGCGCGCGGCGACCCGGCCGAACAGCGGTCCCGCGATGGCGACGGTCGGCAGGGCGACCAGCACGCCCAGGCCGAGGGTGAGCCCGAGGTCGGCCTTGAGCGCGGTGACCGCGACCAGCGGACCGGGGTGGGGCGGCACCAGGCCGTGCATCGCGGACAGGCCGGCCAGCGCCGGAATCCCCAGGCGCATCAACGACGTCCCGGTCCGGCGTGACACCAGCAGGATCACCGGCATGATCAGCACCAGGCCGATCTCGAAGAACATCGGCAGGCCGATCAGCGCGCCGACCGCGGCCATGGCCCACGGCAGCGAACGCCTGCCGGAGCGGCCGATGATCGTGTCGACGACGGTGTCGGCGCCACCGGAGTCGGCCAGCAGCTTGCCGAACATGGCGCCGAGCGCGACGAGGGTGCCCACGCCGGCGGCGGTGTCGCCGAAACCCGGCGAGTGCGGTGGTCACAGTGCCTCCACGGTGGTGCACAGGTACGCCTCGACGATCCGGTCCACGGGCTGGTCCAGGTCGAGTGCGATGCCGTTCTCGCCGGGTTCGAGGGGTTCGAGCGCGGCGAACTGGGTGGCGACCAGGCTGACGGGCATGAAGTGCCCGGGGCGTCCGGCGACGCGCCTGCGCACCACGTCCTGGTCGCCGGTCAGGTGCAGGAACCGCGTGGCGGGCGCGGCGGCGCGCAACGTGTCGCGGTAGTCGCGCTTGAGCGCCGAGCAGCTGATCACCGCACCGGTCGCGGCGTGCGTGGCCAGCCACGCGCCGACCGCGGCCAGCCATGGCGTCCGGTCGGCGTCGCCGAGCGGGACGCCCGCGGCCATCTTGTCGATGTTGGCCTGCGGGTGGAAGTCGTCGGCGTCGGCGAACGGGACGCGCAGCCTGCGGGCGAGCGCGGCGCCCACGGTCGTCTTGCCGGACCCGGACACGCCCATGACGGCGATGAGTTGCGACACGGCCCCTCCGTTGGGGTGCTAGCGCTGCGGTGTGCGCAACATCCTGAGTTAATAATCTGCTTTTTACAAGACCAAGTCCTTATTGATCAGCTCTTAGCCGGTCCTGTGGTCGCACGAGGGCAATCATGGGATGATTCGCAGCCGTGGTCGCCGAAGAGCAGCTCAAACGCGGTCTGCACGAGACAGTCCTCGATCACCTGGGCACGCGGATCAGCTCGGGCGAGATCCCGCCCGGCGAGGTGCTGCGCATCGAGGAGCTGGCCCAGCACTACGAGGTGGGCCGCTCGGTGATCCGCGAGGCCGTGCGCGTGCTGGAGTCCATGGGCATGCTGACCACCCGTCGCCGCGTCGGCGTGACCGTCGCCGACCGCGCCGCCTGGAACGTCCTCGACCCGCGCGTCATCCGCTGGCGACTCGACGGCCCGGACCGCCAGGCGCAGCTGGCCTCCCTGGGCGAGCTGCGCGCCGGTGTCGAACCGGTGGCCGCCGCCCTGGCCGCCCGCCGCGCCACCCCCGGACAGTGCGGCGTCCTGACCGGCGCGGTGATGGACCTGGCCGTGCACGGCAAGTCCGGCGACCTGGAGGCCTACCTGCAGGCCGACCTGCTGTTCCACCGGACCCTCCTCGCCGCCTCCGGCAACGAGATGCTCGCCGCCCTCACCGGCGTGACCTGCGAGGTGCTCATCGCGCGCACCCACCACGGCCTGATGCCGCACATTCCGAACCCGGTCGCGATCCGGCTGCACGCCGACGTCGCCCAGGCGGTCCGAACCGGCGACGCGGCCGCCGCGGAGAGCGCGATGCGCGAGATCATCACCGAGGCGGCCGAAGCTCTCAACGGCAACTGAACCACGGGTCTGCGGCATTGAGCGGATCACCGGACCCGACGTACGGACCCACGTCGTCGGCGACCGGTGCCGCTGGTTCTTCCTGGAGGCCAACTCCAATCACCTCGCCGATACGGTTCGGCCCATGACTTCTGAGCTGTGGGACCGGTTCCGCGCCGAAGCGAACGCGCGGGGCATCCCGGCCGAGGACGTGGAGCGGTGGCTGGTGACGGCCGCGCGTCCCTGCACGATGCTCCGGCCAGGCGGGGACGGACCGGTCGTGGGCGAGTTCGGCGGGCCGCTCCTGCTGCCGGCCGACGCCGAGGACCCCGCCCACCCCCACGTCGCCTCCATCGACCTCGCGGCCCTCCCCGCCGGCGCGACGGACCTGCCCCTGCCGCCCGACGGCCGGCTGTTGTTCTTCGCCTACCCGGAGACGGACTACGAGGGCACCGGCGACGTGGTGTACGTCCCCGCCGGCACGGCCGTCGTCGAACGGGACCGGCACGCGTGGAACGACTTCGACTGGCCCGACGCCGACGCGATGTTCGAGTCGTACCCGCAGGGGCCGCTGCGGGCGACGGCCGCGGTGTCGCTGCCGTGCCACGAGTCGGTCGAGCTACCCGGCGAGCATCCGCGCGCCGAGGACCTGGTCGAGGTCTGGGAGAGCGTCCGTCCCAGCCCCGGCGCCGCGGGAACGCTGCAGCTCGGTGGCTACGCCGACGAGGAAGCGATCGACCACGACCCCGTCGCCGGTGCTGTGCCGTGGGCCGTGAAAGCCGTGCGGGCGGAGTCGGACGAGCCGGTCCCGGAGGCCGCCGCGGACTGGGTGCTGCTGGCCGACTGGCACGCCGGGTGGGACGTGGAGGGCTGGGAGAGCGCCACCGTCCACTGGGTGATCCCGCGCGCGGACCTGGCGGCGCGGCGCTTCGACCGCGCGTACACCAGCATCTTCCACAACCCGTGAGCCAGGACTAAGCCGGGAGGCCGCGCGCGGCGATCAGCAGGGCGTCCGCGGTCGCCGACCCGAGGGACCGCGGCGTGTCCGTGTCGCACGCATAGTGCTCCACGGCCACCCGCAGCGCGCCGTTGATCATGGCCGCCTGGATCGCGGTGGTGAGGTCGGGCTCGGGCAGACCGGCGCGGTGGGCGAGCGCTTCGGCGAACGCGGGCTCGGCCTCCCGGTGCGCCTCCAGCCAGACCGCGCGCAGACCGGGTTCGGTCCGGGTCAGCCGGACCAGGTTCAGCATCGCCGCCGTCTCCTCCGGCTGCTGGACGTGACCTGCGGTGAGCATGCCGACGAGGTCGGACACGTCCTGGTCGTGGCGCCACGACCGCAGCTGGGCCGCCGTCTGCTCGATTCCCCTGGTCAGCAGCGGCATGACGCAGCTCTCCTTGTTCGGGAAGTAGCGCCACAGGGTGCGCGCGGAGATGCCCGCCTCCGCCGCGATGTCCTCGGCCGAGGTGTCCGCGATGCCCTTGGCCAGGAACAGGCGCACGGCCGCGCGCGCCACCTCCAGCCGGGTCTCCGCCTTGCGCCGTTCGGTCAACGGCGGTCGTCCGGTCCTGCCTGACGCACCGTTCTGCTCGCGGCCGGGCATGTCACCTCCGTCCAGGGTCTCGCCACATCCTACTTTTTGTCTTCAGCTGACATTGTGGCACTGTCTGCCAAAAAGTTGGTACGGTGCGTCCATGACCTCACACAGCAACCTGGACGGCAGCAGCGTCGTCGTGACCGGCGCCGGATCGGGAATCGGGAGAGCCGCGGCCCTCCAGTTCGCTCAGGCGGGCGCAAAAGTGGTGGTGGCCGACGTCAACGGCGACGCCGCCAAGGCCGTCGCCGACGAGATCACCGCGGCCGGCGGCACGGCGGTGACCGCGGCGGGCGACCTGACCGATCCCGCCGTGGTCGACGAGGTGGTCGCGGCGGCCGTGGACGCGTTCGGCGGCCTGGACGTCCTGGTGTGCAACGCCGGGATCATGGACTCGATGACCGCGGCGGCGGACGTCTCGGACGCGGAGTGGGAGCGCGTGATCGCCGTCAACCTGACCGCGCCGTTCCGGCTCACCCGCGCCGCGTTGCCGCACCTGCTGGCCAAGGGCAAGGGCGCCATCGTCTACACCGCCTCGGAGGCGGCACTGCGCGGCAGCGCGGCCGGAGCCGCCTACACGGCATCCAAGACAGGCCTCATCGGACTGACGCGCTCGGTCGCGGCGATGTACCGCGACTCCGGTGTCCGCGCCAACGCCATCGCTCCCGGCGCGACGAAGACCGGCATCTCCGTCACCCCCGACCCCGCCGGGCACGGACCGCAGGTCATCGGCCGCTACCTGTCCAACATCGGCTGCGCCGCCGAAGCCGAGGAGCAGGCGAACGCCATCGTCTTCCTCGCCTCGGACGCGGCCTCGAACATCACCGGCGTCGTCCTCCCGGTCGACAACGGCTGGTCCGCGGTCTGACCACCCCCTTTCCACGAAAGGCTGTTCTGTGCTGTCCGTTTCCGACGCGGTTCCGGAAGACCTCGGCTTCGACCCCGACGAGCTGCGCGCCAGGTACCGGGCCGAGCGGGACCGCCGGCTGCGCCCCGACGGTGCCACGCAGTACCGCGACGCCGCGGGCGAGTTCGGCTACTACGCCGCCGACCCGCACGCCGATCCCGGCTTCACGCGCGAACCGTTGCACGACGAGGTGGACGTCGTCGTGATCGGCGGCGGACTCGGCGGTCTGCTCGCCGGCGCACGGCTGCGGCAGGCGGGCGCCGGGTCCATCCGGGTGGTGGAGAAGGGCGGGGACTTCGGCGGGACGTGGTACTGGAACCGCTACCCCGGAATCCACTGCGACATCGAGTCGTACGTCTACCTGCCGCTGCTGGACGAGCTCGGCCGCGTCCCGGAGTGGAAGTACTCGCCGGGCGAGGAGATCCGTCGGCACGCCCGCGAGATCGGCAGGCACTTCGACCTCTACCGCGACGCGTGCTTCCAGACCGCGGTCACCGAGCTGCGCTGGGACGAAGACGCGGCCGAGTGGATCGTGTCCACCGACCGCGGCGACGAGATGCGGGCGCGGTACGTGGTGGTGTCCAACGGAACGCTCGACCGCCCCAAGCTGCCCGGCATCCCCGGCATCGAGACCTTCGCGGGACACACGTTCCACACCAGCCGGTGGAACTACGGCTACACCGGCGGCGACGCGAGCGGCGGCCTGCACGGGCTCGCCGACAAGCGCGTGGCCCTCGTCGGCACCGGTGCCACGGCGATCCAGGTCGTGCCGCACCTCGGCCGCGACGCGCGGCACCTGCACGTCTTCCAGCGCACACCCTCCACTGTGGACTACCGGGGCAACCGGCCGACCGATCCCGGGTGGGCCGCGTCCCTGCGGCCGGGGTGGCAGCGGCAGCGGATGGAGAACTTCCTCGGCATCGTGAGCGGCGACCAGGCCGACGAGGACCTGGTGGGCGGCGCGTGGACGGACAGCGCCCGGCTGCTGCGCAAGCTGACCGCGGGCGGAACCCAGGACTCGCTGACGCCGGAGGAACGCGAGCGCGCCGAGGAGATCCTCGACTTCCGCAAGATGAACCAGGTCCGTGCCCGCGTCGAGAGCATCGTGCGGGACCCGGACACCGCCGAGCTGCTCAAGCCCTGGTACCGCTACGCGTGCAAGCGGCCGACGTTCAGCGACGAGTACCTCCAGACCTTCAACCGTCCCAACGTGACTCTCGTCGACACCGCGGACCACGGCGGTGTCGAACGCGTCACCGAGCACGCGATCGTGGTCGGCGACCGCGAGTACGAGGTGGACTGCATCATCTTCGCGACCGGCTTCCAGGTGGGCAGGTCGGACATGATGACCGGCCGGCTGCCCGTGTACGGACGTGGCGGCACGAACCTGTTGCAGCACTGGAGCAACGGGCCGCGCACGCTGCACGGCTTCTACAGCGACGGCTTCCCCAACCTGCTCGTCATGGGAGCGGTGCAGAACGCCTCCTCGGTGAACTTCACGCACGTCCTGGACGAGCAGGCGCGCCACCTCGCGGCCGTCGTCGCCGAGGCGGGCAAGCGAGGTGCCCGGTGGGTCGAACCCAGCGCGGAGGCGGTGGAGGCCTGGGCGTCGGCTCTCGGCCAGAACTCCGACGAGCTCTACCGGTTCCACCTCGAATGCACGCCCGGCTACTACAACAACGAGGGCAAACCCATGCCGCGCCGCGGTTTCGCCCAGGGTGCGACCGCTTTCCACGCTCTGCTCGCGGAGTGGCGGGAGAACGGCGGCATGGACGACGTCATGGTGATGGCGCGGTGACCTCCTTCCGGGGCAGTCACGTGGATGAAGGGCGCCTTCATCCACACCAGGTGGAGGAAGGCGCCCTTCATCCACCTCACCAGACCGCGCTGCACGTGTCCGGCAACGGTGCCGTGCTGCGGCTGAAGGGGTGACGGACAATCCCGGTGTGCCCAACGCGAGGAACCTCGACCGGTTGCTGGTCTCCGGAAACACCACCGACGCGGTCACCGACCTGGTGATCCCGGCCCTGCTGCTGCGCGCACCCGAGGCGGAGTGGTCGGAGCTGGTCCACGTCTACGTGCCGTCCGGTCCCACGGTCGCCTTCAGCGGCCGGGACCTCCGCTCGCCCGGCATCGCCGGGGCCACCGAGGTGGCCCGTGCGGCGGGGTTCGAGCCGGTGGTCCGGTCGCCCGGTGGACGGATGGTCGCCTACGACAGCGGTGCCGTCGTCATCGACCACCTCGACCGCACCACGGACATCCGGCACGCGGGCAGCGCCACCTTCGCCGCGAACGCCGAGAGCCACGTGCGCGTGCTGCGCGCACTCGGTGACATCGACGCACGCGTCGGCGAGGTGGACGGCGAGTACTGCCCCGGCGAGTACAGCATCAACGTCGGGGGCACCGCGAAGGTCGTGGGTTCGGCGCAACGGGTCACCGCCACCGGTTCCCTGTTCAGCACGGTGGTGCAGGTCGTCGTCTCGGACCGGGTGCGCGCGGTGCTCACGGAGGTGTCCGAGGCGCTCGGCTACGACCTGCGGCGGAGTTCCATCGCCGGACTGGCCGACCACGCCCCCGGGCTGACCGCCGGTGAGGTCGCCGCGGCGCTGGCGTCGGACTACCGGCACCGGCTCGGGCTGACGGACGGGCAGCTGCCGGCGGAGGTGGTGGCGCACGCGTCGAGCGTCACGGCGGGCGTCGACGGAGTGTCGCCGTTCCACGTGGACGACTGGACGCGGGCGCACCCCGCACCTCACCGGTTTTGAGCGCGCCCGCACCGGGTATGGCGTGATCGTGCGTGGCTGGGTCGTGGCAGGGCTGGTGGCGGTAGCGGCGATCACCGCGGTGGTCGCCGATCTCGTGCCGCCCACAGAGGACGGATATCGGTCGACGGTGCTCACCAGCGCCCGCGACGCCCGCTCCGCCGTGCTCACCGCGGCACAGGTCGGTGACGCCGCGCAACACGGCCGCGTCACCACGCTCTTCGTCGACGCCGCCGTCGAGGACGCCCGTGACGAGGTGTCGACGGCGATCAGCGACCTCGTCGACGCGGACGTGCCCGGACCGGGCTCGCAGGAGCTGCGGAACCGGGTCCTGCCGCTGCTGACGGAGTCCTCCGCCCGGATCAAGGACGTGGCGACGGCCGGAGACGACCACGACGCTCTCGCCGCCGCCACGAACGACCTGCGGCGGCTGGCGGACGCGCTCGGCGGTGTGTCGTGAAGCGACTGTTCTCCATCACGCTCGGCATCCTCACCGCGATCGGCGGGTTCGTCGACATCGGCGACCTGGTGGCGAACTCCGAGACCGGGGCGCGGTTCGGCATGCGGCTGGCCTGGGTCGTGGTCGTCGGCGTGATCGGGATCTGCGTCTACGCCGAGATGTGCGGGCGGGTGGCGGCGGTCAGCAGGCGGCCGGTGTTCGACCTCGTGCGCGAACGGCTGGGACCGCGCATCGCCCTGGTGAACCTCATCGGCTCGTATCTGGTCACGCTGCTCACGCTGAGCGCGGAGATCGGCGGCGTCGCGCTCGCGGTCGAGCTCGCGACGAGTGTCCACTATCTCCTGTGGGTGCCGATTGCCGCCTTTGTGCTGTGGGTCGTGTTGTGGCGCGTCAAGTTCGAGATCATGGAGCGCGTGTTCGGGCTCGCGGGGCTCGCGCTGGTGGTGTTCGTGGTCGCGTTGATCAGCCTGAACCCACCGTGGGGCGACCTCGGCCGCCAGCTCACCGAGCTGAGCCCGCCCGGCGGCGAGACCTGGGCGACGTACGGGTTCTTCGCCGTCTCGTTGTTCGCCGCCGCGTTGACGCCCTACGAGGTGTTCTTCTTCTCCAGCGGCGGTGTCGAGGAGAAGTGGACAAGGCGCGACCTCATCACGTCACGGCTCAACGTGTTCGTCGGGTTCCCGTTGGGCGGTCTGCTGTCGCTGGCGCTCATGGCATGTGCGGCGGTGCTGTTCGAACCGGTCGGGATCCGCGTCGACAGCATCAGCCAGACCGCGCTGCCGGTCGCGGTCGCGCTCGGCAAGCTCGGTCTCGCGGTCGTCATCCTCGGCATCTTCGCCGCCACGTTCGGCGCGGCGCTGGAAACCGGGCTGTCGGCCGGGTACACGATCGCGCAGTACTTCGGCTGGCAGTGGGGCAAGCTGGTGCGCCCGCGCGAAGCCGCCCGGTTCCACACGGTCGTGCTCGTCAGCATCCTGCTCGGCGTCGCGATCCTGCTGACGACCGCCGATCCGGTCACGGTCACGGAGATCTCGCTGGTGTTCAGCGCCGTGGCGCTGCCGTTGACCTACCTGCCGATCCTGGTGGTCGCCAACGACCGCGACTACCTCGGCGACCAGGTCAACGGCAGGGTGACCAACGCGCTGGGCGTGACCTACCTCGTGATCATCCTCGTGGCCGCGGTGGCCGCGATCCCGCTCATGATCGTGACGGGGATGGGCGGATGACCCCGGACCCGCTGCGCGTCGAGTTCCACCTGCTGGACCGGCAGGTGGTCGACCTCGACGGCCGCCAGGTCGGCAAGGTCGACGACCTCGAACTGGCCGTGGGCGACGACGGTGCGCTGCGCGTCGTCGCGATCCACATAGGACACCACGCGCTCGGCCTGCGGATCGGTGGCGTTGTCGGGCGCACGATGGCGGCCGTCGCACGCCGCCTGCACACCACCGGCGACCCGCAGCCGTTGCGGATCCCGTACGAGGTGGTCAAGAACGTCGGCAGCGCCGTCGAGCTGTCGGTCCGCCACGAGCTGCTCGACACTCCGTCCCTGGAGCTGTGGTTGCGGGACAACGTCATCGGCCGGATCCCCGGAGCGAACCATGCTGGCGAGTGACTACCTCGGCCGGGTCGTGCACGACCGCTCCGGCCGCGAGCTCGGCCGGGTCGCCGACCTGATCGCGCGTGTCGGTCAGGACGGCGTGCCGCGCGTGACCGCGGTCCTGGTCACTCCGCGGTGGCGCGGCCGCCTGCTCGGCTACGAACGCCCCGGCGTGCAGGGACCGTGGCTGCTCGAACGGCTCGCCCGGTGGCTGCACCGCGGCACCCGCGAGATCCCGTGGGACGAGATCCGCTGGCCGTCAGCGTGACCGGGTGAACCGGCGCAGCAGCGCACCGCGCCGGGCGGCCAGGTGGTCGTTGGCGCAGCCGATGAGCACGGTGGCGGCCAGCAGGGCGAGCACGTGGTCGCCGCCGATGGCGCACAGGCACACCAGCGTCAACCACAGCAGTAACCTCATGTCCTGAGGTTACGAGCCGCACCAACGCATTTTCCCCCGGGTTGGGCAAGGCTTGAGGTGCGCGTCACACGTTCGGCAGAGTCGCTTCGCGGAAGTCGCGGGCGCTACGCGAACCACACGGGGCGCCTCCGTACGATGGCGCCGGAACGTCGAACGTCAGGAGTGCGTGATGGGCAACCTGGGTGCACCCGAGCTGTTGATCATCGCCGTCGTGGTGGTCCTGCTCTTCGGCAGCAAGAAGCTGCCGGAGATGGCCAGGTCCGTGGGACGCTCGGTGAAGATCCTCAAGGCCGAGACCAGCGATCTGCGCGACGAGCAGGCTCCCCGCCGGCCGGACGGTCCCGCGTCGGCATGACCGCTCGCGCCGGACTGTTCGCGATGTTCTTCGCCGCCGCGGCCCTGAGCGCCTGCACGGCGAGTCCGACGCCCCCGGCTCCACCGGTGACCACCACGTCGGCACCGGCTCCGGTCACCTCGACATCGGCCGCACCGGACAAACAGGACCCACGGCGTTACGCGCCACAAGTCCGGCAACACGCCGCGGCCGCAGGGGTGAACCCGCAGCTGCTGATGGCGATCCTCTACAACGAGTCGTACAAGCCCCACGACCCGGCGCTGGAACGGGCCTGGCAGAAGATGGACCCGGACGCGGCGTTCGGCGTGGCGAACATGCACAAGGCCGCGTTCGACGAGGCCAAGCAGGGCCGCGACTTCGCCTCCCGCGACTGGCAGGAGCTGCCCGACGATCCGTCCCTCGCCGTCGCCGCGGCGGCCTGGCACGTGCACGACCTGGCCGCGCAGCTGGCGCGGGCGAAAACCGAGGCCTACACCCGTGAGGAGCTGCTGGCGCTCGGGTACAACGCGGGTGCGAGCACGATGCTCGCGGTCACGCGGGGCGCCGCACCGAACGGCCAAGCGAAGTCCTATGTGGACAGATTGCGGACGAACTGGGCGAAAGCCGACGAAGCGCTCCGCACCGGGTGAGCGCCCGGCTCAGGACGTGACCCCCGAGCCGGACCTCGCGTCACCTCACTCGTCGAAGGCGAAGTCTCCGCCGTCGTCCTCGAAGAACTCCTCGACGACCTCGCCGAGCACCATGCCGCCGACCACACCGGCCGCGCCCGCGGCGATCATGCCGCCGACGCCGGGGCCGCTGCGGTGGTGACCGCCGTGGTGGCCGTGCTGGTCGTAGCCGTGGTGACCGTAGCCCGGCTGGCCGCCGAACGCCGGGTTGTAGCCCGCGTGGCCGCGCTGGGCGACCTGCGCGAGCCAGCCGTTGATCGCCGACGCCCAGTCGGTGACCGGAGCCTCCTGGTGCGACACGCGGAAGTGCCCGAACGCGTCACCGCCCGAGGAGAACATCCCGCCGCGCTTGTCGGCCTCCAGGATCACGTACAGCTCGTGCGGGTTCGCCACGAACGTCAGCTCGACCTCGTTGATCTGTCCCGCGAACTGCGCCGGCGGGAAGAACTCGATCTCCTGGTAGAAGCCGAGCTCCTGGGGCACGCCGTGCAGGCGGCCCGCCTCGACGTCCGCCCTGCGGAACGAGAAACCGAGCTGCCCGAAGGCGTTGAGCACCGCGTCCTGCGAGGGCAGCGGGTGCACCAGGACGGGGTCGAGGTCGCCCTTGTCCGGAGCGCCGGCGATGACCAGCTCGGTGCGCACACCGACGGTCATGCCGGGCAGCTGGCCGCCACCGACCGCGGTGATCGGGGTCTCCCACGGGATCGACAGCTGGAACGGGATCGCGAGGAGCCGGCCCGCCGGGACGCGCACACCCTGCTGCACGATCATCCGGAAGAACTCGGAGACACCGCCGTACTCGTGGTCTCCGTGCTCCACCTCGACGCGCGTCACCAGCGACAGCACGACCTGGCCGATCTCAGCATCCGCGGTACCGCCCTGGATGCGCACCTGGCCGGTGATCACCTGGCCGGGCACGGCGTGCGGCGAGTCCAGCACGGTGTCGACGGACGGTCCGCCGACACCGAACGCGCTGAGCATCCGCTTGAACAAGTCTCCTCCTGCGGGGACTGGGTGTGAGTTAGTTCTGGCGCACCGCAACGCGCGGTGCGTCGGTCTCGTCGTCGAAGTCGCCGATGAGCTCTTCGAGCAGGTCTTCCAGTGCGGCGATGCCGATCACCCGGCCGTCCTCGCCGGACACGAGGGCGAGCTGCGCGCGGTCGGCGCGCATCGCCGTGACCGCGGCGGCCACCGGCATCGAGGCGGGCAACGTCAGCACGGGGCCCATGAGTTCCCGTGCCGCCGGATCGGTTCCCGCTGCGGTGGCACGCATGGCCTCGCGGATGTGCACGAGGCCGACGAACTCGCCGCGCAGGTTCGTGACCGGGAAGCGGGACCGTCCACAGTGGAGGCTGCGCCGCTCGATCGCCCGGGCGGTCGTGTGCTCGGTGATCGTCGAGACCTGCGCGATCGGCACCAGCACCTCGCGCAGCGTGGTCTTCTGGACCTGCAGCATGCGGGTGAGCAGGCGCTGCTGGTTCTCCGGGATGAGCCCGTGCTCGCCGGACTGGCGCACGAGCATCCGCAGGTCGTCCGGCCGGTGCGCCTGCGCCAGCTCGTCCTGCGGCTCGACCTTCATCAACCGCAGCAGGCCGTTCGTGGTCCGGTTCAGTCCGCTGAGGAGCCGGCGGACCGAGTGCGCGAACGCGCGGAACGGCAGCGCCAGCAGCAGCGCGGAGCGTTCGGGGTGCGAGATCGCCCACGACTTCGGCGCCATCTCGCCGACCACCATGTGCAGGAACACCACCAGCACCAGGCTGATCGTGAACGCGATGCCGTACGCCACCGCGTCGGGCAAGCCGGTCAGCCTCAGCAGCGGCTCGAACACATCCGCCACCGCCGGTTTCGCCAGTGCGCCGAGTCCCAGCGTGCACAGCGTGATGCCGAGCTGGGCACCCGCGAGCATCAACGACAGCTCGCGGACACCCGCGACGGCCGCGCGCGCCGCACGTGAGCTCTCCGCGTCCTGTTCCAGGCGGTGCCGCTTGGCCGCGATCAGCGCGAACTCCGCGGCGACGAAGAAGGCGTTGAGCGCCAACAGGACCAGCGAGATCGCGAGAGACGTTCCGGTGCTCATCGGACCTCCTCCCGCACCCGTGCCGTCAGCACGACGGTGTCCGGCACGTTGCGCGTCACCGCGGCGACGAGCAGCGTGACGTCGCCGGCCTCCACCTCGTCGCCCACCTCGGCGGTGCGGCCGAGCCGGTGCAGCACCAGGCCCGAAACGGTGTCGTAGGCGTCGTCCCCGGGCAGCGCGACACCGGTCGCGTCCTCGACCTCGTCGAGCCGCATCCGGCCCGGCACCTGCCACTTCGTGTCGTCGACGCGTTCGATCGCGTCCTCGACCAGGTCGTCCTCGTCGTGGATCTCGCCGACGAGCTCCTCCGCGAGGTCCTCCAGCGAGATGATCCCGGCGAACCCGCCGAACTCGTCCAGCACGCACGCGAGCTGACGCCGCTCGGCGCGCAGCCGTTCCAGCACCGCCGGCAACGGCAACGTCGCCGGCACGACGAGCGCGGAGGAGGCGATGTCGCCGATCGGCGTGACCGGCCGCTGTTCCGGGGTCAGGGTCAGCACCTCGGCGAGGCCCACGACACCCCGGAGGTCGTCGAGGTCCCGGCCCGCCACGGGAAAGCGCGAGTGACCGGTGTCCAGCAGCTCCACCACACGCGACGCGGGCTCGTCGAACCGCACCGAGTGCACGTTGACCCGCGGCGTCATCGCCTGCTCGGCCACCAGCTCGCGGAAGTCGAGGCCGCGGTCGAGCAACCGCGCCAGTTCGGGATCCAGGTGGCCCCGCTCCCCCGCGTCGCCGACGATCTGCCGGAGGTCCTCCGGCGTCGCGCCCTGCGGCAGCTCCTCCACCGGCTCGATACCGATGGCGCGCAACAGCTTGTTGGCCGCCGCGTCGAACAGGCGGATCACCGGGCCGGCGATCTTGAGGTAGACCAGTGTCGACGAGGCCAGCCACTTCGCGAGCGGTTCCGGCTTCGCGATCGCGAGGTTCTTCGGCAGCAGCTCGCCCAGCACCATCTGCACGACCGTCGCGAAGACCAGCGCCACGGCCATCGACAGCGGCACACCGACCGGCGCGGGCAACCCGAGCAGGTTCACCAGACCCGTGCCCAGCAGCGGTTCGGCGACGTAACCGGCCAGCAGCGCCGTCACCGTGATGCCGAACTGCGCGCCGGACAGCATGAAGGACAGCTTCCGCGTCACCAGCAGCGCCCGGTCGGCGGCCTTGTCACCGGACTCGGCCAGCTGCCTCAGACGACCCCGGTCGACCGCCATGTAGGCGAACTCCTGGGCCACGAAATAACCGGTGGCCAGCGTCAGGGCCACGATCGCCAGCAGGCCGGAAAAGATCAACATGCCGCGCCCGCGGGAACGGCGGTGAGAACGTTCAGCCGGGCTCGCCCCGGCGTACTACTGCAGCCGTCTATGTCGGCTTTGTCAGGCATGTCCCAACAGTAGCACGTAGCACTGTATGGTTTCCGGAGGAGGTGCACGTGACTGAAGCGTTGCTCAAGATCGGCGAACTGGCCGCGCGAGCCGGCGTCAGCATCCGCACCGTCGACTACTACACGACGCTGGGGCTGATCAGCCCGGCGCAGCGCACCGCGTCGAACTACCGCCTCTACTCCCCCGCCGACGTGGACCGGATTCACCTGGTTCAACGTCTGGAGGTCCACGGAGTTCCCCTCGAGGAGATCACGACCGCGCTGAACGCCCGGCAGGCCGACGTCGCGGCGATCCTCGACCGCGTCGACACCGACCTGCAGTCCCTCCAGGCCGCCGCGGACGCCGCCTCGCCGGAGATGCAGGGCCTGCTCGCGGTCATCGCCACGAGGGTGCACTCGTTGATCACCATCGCCCTGCAGATCTCGCCGGACACGCTGCTGCCCTGAGCAGGCTGCGGGCGTTGCACCCGCTCCCCGCCGACTCTGTGGCCGGTAGGAGCGCTTACGTCGTGGATGATGGGCGCCTTCATCCACCCCAGGTGGATGAAGGCGCC
>NZ_JBEXJN010000061.1:14618-55354 GCF_040609115.1 Lentzea sp. NPDC004782 | reverse complement strand
GGGCGACACGCCCCCCCCCCTACCCCCCCGCCCGGCCGTCGTGCCCATCCCTCGATCAAGGGCGCCTACATCCACCTGGAGTGGATGAAGGCGCCCTTCATCGACCTCGGGCGCGGGCGCTAGGGAAGCTCGGGGACGAACACCGATCCGGTCGCGCGGATCAGCTCGCACGTGTTCGGGAACGTGTGCTCGTACGAGATCTGACGGCCCCGCCAGGTGCCCGTCGCCGTCACGGTGACGGGCTGGTAGATGTCGGTGCACAACAGCGTCGGCTCGCCGGGCAGCGCCGTGAGGTCGCCGTGGGCGGCCTCGATCTCGGCGCACGCGGCGTCGGGGTTCGGGTGGTCACCGCCGTCCGGGTCGCACGTGAGCGTGTGCACGGTCGCGGGGGCCTGACCCTCCGGGGTGACGGTCGTGGTCAGCTCGCCTTCGGCCGCCGCGGCGGTCCCGGCCAGCGGGAACGCGAGGCCGGCACAGGCGAGTGCGGACAGGATCACGATTCGCTTGCTGTTCATGCCTTTCGGCTTCCCCCGCACCCCGGAGAGCCAACATATTCCGGGCCGCGTGACCACCGCCCACCCCCGCGGTCAAGTCCACATCGGACGGACGGTGGCCCCTCAGTGCCGGTCTACGGCCTGGTGATCTCCAGCTGCAGCTCGGTCACCCAGTCGGCGGGGTCACCGTGGCCGTAGTTGAGGTACACCTCGCGGGCGAACCCGTGCTGCTGGTACCCGTGCGCCTCGATCCACGCCGCGACGGCCTGGTAGGTGGCGTGGACGTCGTCCATCGGCCCGCGGTGCACGATCGTCGCCGCCTCGGCCAGCGCCGGCAGGTCCACGACCTCGAAGTCGTAGGAGTCCGACGGCTCGACCGACACCGTCACGCCGGCCTGCACGAGCACCTGGTCGCCCTCGGCCGGCTCGTAGGTGGCGATCCCGTAGCCGGTGATCTCCACCCCGGCGCGCTCCATTCGCGCGAGCAGTTCCGGGTACAAAGGCTGGATGACCGGACCGATGTCCTCCGGCCCGTAAGAAGCCGCAGTCGCGGTCAGACGAGCAATTCGGGCAGTGGGAACAGGCTTCACAACGATCTCGTCGGTGGGCATGGCGCCTTCCCTTTCAATGGCGCGGAGACGTGCCTCGACGCGGCGCAACCGCGACTCGTCCGCAAGAATCTGCTGCCGCAGCTCGGCGCGCCGGAACGTTAGCATTCCGTGCAGCTGCTCGGCGGAAACCTTTTCGTCGAGCACGATTCCCACCTGGTCGAGCGTGAGACCGAGGTCCTTCAGCGCGACCAGCCGGTTGAGCCGCTGCAGTTGCGCGGCGGTGTAGAAGCGGTAGCCCGACGACGGGTCCACGTGGGCCGGCGGGAGCAACCCGACCGCGTCGTAGTGGCGCAGCATCCGCACCGACACGCGCCCCAGATGGGCGAAGTCTCCGATGGTGAACATGACTGCTCCTGTGTAGGGGCTGACACGGTGTGAGGGTCAAGAAATGATGGTTTGAGCAACGCGCCGGGTGCGCATCCTGGGGCGTTGACGAGAGGTGGCACATGACGTTCGCGCATCCCGCGTTGTTCTACTCCGATGAGGACTCCTACATCGACGGGACCGTCCCGTTCGTCGTGGAAGGGCTCGCGAACGCCGAGCCGGTGGCCATCGCGGTGCCCAGCTCGAACCTGCGGCTGCTCAAGGAGGCGCTGAGCGGGTTCGCGCACCTCATCACGTTCATCGACATGGCGGACACCGGCCGCAACCCCGGCCGGATCATCCCCGAGCTGCGCGTCTTCGCCGACCGGCACCGCGGGCCCGTGCGGATCATCAGCGAACCGGTGTGGGACCACCGCACCGAGGTCGAGTACCCCGCCTGCGCCCTGCACGAGGCGCTGGTCAACTACGCGTTCAGCGGCCGTGACCTCAGCATTCTCTGCCCCTACAACACGTCGGTGCTGGGCCACGACGTGCTGGCCGACGCCGAGAAGACCCACCCGGTCGTGATCGACGCGGGCGGCCACCGCCCCAGCGACCACTTCCACCCCGCGCGGGTCGTCGTCGCCGCGCACTCGCTGCCGTTGGCGACCCCGCAGGACGCGGCGAGCACGTCGGTCGGTGCCGGCGCGATGGCGGCGGTGCGGGCGTTCGCCCGCGAGCAGGCGCTGAAGCTGGGCCTGGCGCAGGAACGCCTGGACGACTTCGCGCTCGCGGTCACCGAGCTCGCGACCAACAGCGTGCGGCACGGCGGCGGGGAGAGCACGGTCCGGGTCTGGGCGGAAAGAGAAAGTATTGTTTGCCAAGTCAACGACAACGGCCACATCACCGATGTTCTGGCCGGACGCACGCCTGTTCACGCAAACGATCCAGGTGGTCGCGGTCTGTTGCTGGTGAACCGTTTGGCCGACCTCGTGCGCACCCAAACGACGTCGTCGGGGACCGCGATCCAGGTCAGATTCGATCTGAGGAACAAAAAGGCAACGTGATCGACATACATTCGGGCGTTCTCGTTATAGCTTGAGCACGTGCACGACGAGGAAGCGACGGAAATCGGTTACACGGGGGCCCGTTTCGGGTCTCCGAAGATCCGGAGACGGCTGCGTGACGAGCGAACCCAGGACTCGGTGACGCAACAACTGCCTCGTCAGGAACCGTTGCGCCAACGCCCGCCGGAACCGCCGCCGGAGTGGCCGATGCAGGAAGAAGACGACGCACCACCCGCCCACACACGGGACAGCGCTCTCGTTCGCCCGTACGCGCGCACCGGCGGCCGCACCGCGGCCCGCCACGATCTCCGCCTCGAAACGCTGCTGTCGACCGACGAAGAACGGCTCCACCACGCGAACAACGACCAGGCGGCGATGATGCGGCTGTGCCTGCAACCGCGGTCGGTCGCCGAGATCTCCGCGCTCATGAAGATCCCGCTGGGTGTCACGCGCGTGCTGCTGAGCGACCTGATCACGCTCGGCCTGGTCGCCGTGCACGAGCCGGGCGACAAGCCGAACATGGCGCTGCTCGAACGTGTTCTGGCAGGCCTGCGCCGGTTGTAGCCGGTGGCGGCCACCCGTTCGCCAACAAGCGCGATCACGCCGGGTCGCCGATAATCAACCCGTGGCGATGCCGAACGACGAGACGTCCGAACCGATCACGAAGCCCGTGCCCGCACCAGGAGGCGGGGCCGCACCGAGGAAGCCGCGGCCCACCAGGATCAGCGGCGCCTGGGTGGCCGTGCTGGTCGCGATCGTCGTGCTGATCTTCCTGCTCGTGTTCATCCTGCAGAACGGCGACAACACGACCATCCACTTCCTGTGGGGCCAGGCCAGCCTGCCGCTCGGCGTGGCGCTGCTGCTCGGCGCGATCGGCGGCGCGCTGCTGGTCGCGGTCGTCGGCGCGGCCCGCATCCTGCAGCTGCGGCGTCAGGCGAAGCGGGCGATCACTGATCGTCCCTCGACCTCATCACCAGCTCGACGCGAGAGCTGATCCCGAGCTTGCGGAAGATCTTGCGCAGGTGGAAGTTCACCGTGTGCGGTGACATGAACAACTGCGTCGAGATCTGCCGGTTCGTCTGACCTTTCGCCACCAGGTTCGCGATCGCCCGTTCGGTGTCGTCCAAACTGGACCATCCGGACGCAGGGCGCACCGGCGCGGCCCGCCGGCGCCGGCCGAGCTTGCGCAACCGTCCGAGCACCCGCGCGCTGTCCCGTGACGCGCCGATCTCCCGGTAGAGCCCGAGCGCGTTCTCCAGTGCTTTCACCGACGCCGCGCGGTCGCTCGACTCCGTCAGCATGACGCCCAGGTCCTCGGCCGCGTTCGCCCGCGCCCACAGGTCCCGGTGCTGCTGCGAAGCCCGTTCCACCAACGAGGTGTCGCCGTCGAGCAGTCCTCGCGCGTGCAGCGCGGCCGCCGCCACCGCGCGGAATCCCGGGTTCTCCTCGGCGAGTCGCTCCACGCGGTCCACCACGGCCTTGGCCAGCCGTTCGTCGCCCGCCTCCAGGGCTCGCCGCACGAACCACCCGGCCGCGCGGGGTTCCTCGGCGAACAGCCCGGACGTCACCAGCCCCGGATACTCGTCCGTCAGCAGCTCCAACGCCTTGTCCAGCCCGAAACCCACGTACGACACGAGCACGTCGGCCCACTGGTAGTAGGCGCGCGAGAAGAGGATCCCGTCGGCCGGGAACTGGCCGCGGTAGCGCTCGACGTGCTCGATCGCGGCCGGAAGATCGCCGGTGTGCAGCGCGACCTTCGCGAGCACCGCCAGCGCCGGTGCCATCAGCGCGGTGTGCCCGGTCTCCTCCGCCGCGGACAGCGCGGTGCGCGCCTCGACCGCCGCTTCCTCGATCCGCCCGGCCTGCAACAGGATCCGTGCCTGCACGACCGAGGTCATCAGTTCCTTGGTGACCACCGACGACGGTCCGCTGCGTGCCCGCCGCACCACGCTGTCGGCCTCGGAGAACTCGCGCAGCCCCGAGTACAGCGTCGCCAGCAGCAGTTGCGGGTAGGCGCACAGGTCGTACGAGGTGACGGACTGCGCGGCCTCGCGCGCCAGTTCCAGTGCCGCGCCGGGCTGTCCGGTGTCCCGCGCGATCGCCGCCAGCACCGCGAGCGCGGTGGCCAGCACGTCGTCCGGCGAACCGGTGTGCGCGCGCACGACCGCCTCGGCCAGTTCCTCCGCCCGTCGCCGGTCGTGGCCGAGCAACGCCATCATCCGGGTGATCTCCACCCACGGCACGAGTTCCGGCCGCAGATCCGGCTCGGCGAGCAGCACCTCGGAGATCTCCACCGACTCGGCGTGCTGCGCGCCCAGCAACGTCGTGGTCGCCACGCAGTGCCGCAGCTCGGCGGCCGGTGCCGGGGAGACCTGACGGGACAACGCGTCCTGCGCGAGCGCTTGCGCGGCCGTGAGCCTGCCCGCCGCGGTCAGCGCCCGCACCGCCACGACCGTGCGCTGCACCAGGGAGGCGGACGCCTGGTCGGTGAGTTCGAGCGCCCGCACCGCGAGCTCGGCCGCGGCCTGCGGAGCGTTCCACAGCAAGGCTTTCGCTGCCGCCACCAGTCCGTCGATCGACCGCACGTCACCGCGCTGGGCGCCGTGCAGGAGGTGCTGGGCGGCGGTGACCGCGGAATCCCCGCGCCCCAGCAACATCTCGCCGGCCTCGCGGTGCAGCGCCCGCCGCACGGGTGCCGGCACGGAGTCGGCGACGAGCCGCCAGACCAGCTCGTGCCGGAACGCCAGCTTGTCGTCCAGCGACGTCAGCACACCGGCGCCGATGGCCTCGTCCAGTGCGGGCAACAGGATCGCGGTGCTGGACGCCAGCATCTCCGCGAGGTCACCGGGTTCGAAGCGCGGCCCGAGCACCGACGCCACCTGCAGCACGTGCCTCGCCTTGCCGCTCAACGAGCTGACGCGGTCGCGCAGCAACGCCTCGGTCCGCCGAGGCGAGCGGTCACCGCGCAACGACGCGTGTCCGCCGGAGACCTGGACCTGACCGTCTTCGCTCAGCGCGGTGAGAAGACCGATGAGTGCGGCGGGATTGCCCCGGGCGGTCGACGCCAGCGCGCGGAGATCGTGGTCGGGAGCTCCGCCGACGAGATCGGCGACGAGGTCCGCGACCACGTCGTCGGCCAACGGGCGAAGCTCGATCCGCACGGCACCGCGGGCCGCCGCGGCGGCGTACAGGCGGTCCGCGCCCTCACCGCACCGGCGGGCGAGCAGCCAGACGACCTTCTCGCGGGCGGCAGCGGGTAGCAGTGCGCGCAGAGCGGCCAGGGTTCCCGGCTCGGCCAGGTGGAGATCGTCGAGCACGACGAGCGTCGGCCCCTGCGGCCCCCGTTCGGCCAGGCGGGCCAGCAGAAAGGGCTGATCGAGCTCGTCCTCCGCCGTGGCGACCTCGAAACCGCGGCGCGCGGCGAGGGCGGCGGCTTCGGCCAGCAACCGCGTCTTGCCGGTTCCCGCCGCGCCGTCGACCAACACCACTCCGGTGCCCGCGTCCAGCACACCGCTCAGGAGCTCGTGTTCTCCCTCGCGGCCGCGGAACACCCCGTTCCGATTCCCCGACACCATTTTTCCTTTCGCTCCGCGGCGGCGGAGAACAAGCACTGCCCTACCACGACGACCCGCGTGCCGACCAGCCCCGAGGCAGCAGCACTGGACCATCCGGATGACCACGTGAGGCCGTCTCCCGGCTGCCGCTACCCATTCGAGTAGCAGCCCGGCGGATCATACGGGTTGCATCCCCTGCTGAGACGCCCATAGCGCAGGAACCTTTACCTGGGCAAGTGGCGCGGTTTCTCCTAGCATCAATTCCGCTGATCCATTCACCCGCAGATTCTGGAGAGATCTTGGGAAACCGGCGGAAAGCGTGGTGTGCCGGAATCAGCGACCAGGTGACGCCGGGCACGACCACCGTGCTGGAAGGCGCGCCCGGTACCGGCAAGACCGCGGCGCTCGACGACCTCGCCGCGCACTGGGAATCCTCCGGCAGGAACGTCGTGCGAGCGCGAGGGAGTGCGCTGGAGGGCGATCTGCCGTTCGGGATCGTGGCCCAGCTCTTCGACCTGACCGACCCCGCACTCGTGCCGCCGGAGGCTCTCGGCGCGCTCCGGCTGACCGCGCCGGCCGCCGACTTCGCCGTCCTGCACGGCGTGTACCGGCTGGCCGCGGCACTGGCGGGGACGTCGGGGCTGCTCATCGCGGTGGACGACGTGCAGTGGGCGGACGCCGCGTCGTTGCGCTGGCTCGCCTACCTGGCGTTGCGGGTCCAACGTCTGCCCATCGCGCTCGTGCTGGCCGTGGGTGAGCGGTGTGATGATCCTGCTTATGGCGAGATCATCGCGACGTGTCGTCGTGTGGTGCTCGGCAACATGTCGTGGGACGCGGTGCGTGCTCACGTCTCGTCAACGCTCGGCGTGCCGGCTCCCGAGTTCGTGACCGCCTGTCTGGACGCGACCGGCGGCAACCCGTCGATCGTGACGCGCCTGGTGCAGGCGCTGGCGGAGGACGGGGTACCGCCGACCGCCGAGGCCGCGTGGCAGGTCGTGCAACGCGGCGCGGAGGTGCGCGGCGAGGTCGTGGCCGCCCGGCTGCGGCGTCGTCCGGCCGCCGTCGTCACCACCGCGCACTGCCTGGCGGTGCTGGGACCGTCACCGCATCCCGGCGTGCTGGCGGAGCTGACCCGGCTGAGCCCGGTCGAGCTGGCCGAGGCGATGCGAACGGTGCAGCTGTTCGGCGTGACCGGGCCCGCGGTTCTCGACGACCTGCCCGCGTCCGCGCGGGCTGCTTTGCATCTGCGGGCCGCACAGGCGTTGCGTGCGCACGGCGCGTCCGACCGGGCCGTGGCCGAGCAGCTGCTGGAGACCTCGCCGGGGCTGGAGCCGTGGGCGGCCGAGGTGCTGGACCGGGCGGCGCAGGAGGCGGTGAACCGCGGCGACACGTCCGGCGCCGCGCGGTTGCTGTGGCGGGCGTTGCGCGAACCGGTGGCGAACCCGGCACGGGCGTTGCGGCTGCTGGGAGTGGCCGAGCTGGTGGGAGACCTGCCCGGCGCGACGTCCCGGCTGCGGGAGGCCTATCAGTCCGATGTGGACGACTCCGAGTCCGCGGTGGCGTTGTCCTACGCGCTGCACGCCGAGGGGAAACCCGCCGAACTGACGTCCCTGCTGGCGAATTCTTCGCCGTGGGCGCAGGCGCATCTGGCCGTGCACGGGCTGGCGTGGCAGGAAGCCGTGCCCGTGTCGGCTTCCCTTGGCACCCCCGCCGGGGTTCTGCACCACGTGATGGTCGGCGACATCAGCGCCGAGGAGGCCGTTGCGCTGGTGTCGACCGGGACCACGACGTCCGCGCTGGCGTCCGCGATGGTCCTGAACCTGGCCGACGCGCTGGATTCGGCGCTGACCGTGCTGGACGACGTGGACCGCGCCCAGGCACCGGCGTTGCGCGCGCTGACGTACGTGATGCGCGCGAACGTCCAGCGCCGCAAGGGAGATCTCGCCTCCGCCCGCGCCGACCTCACGCTGGCGGGTGATCACCTGCGCCAGGACCGGCGGTGGCACGCGATCTCCGCCTGGCACGCCGCGCTGGTCGCCGACATCCTGCTCGAAGAGAGCCGTCTGGACGAGGCGGACGCCCTGATCTCCGAAGCCTCGACCGACGAAGCCCGGCGTGTGTGGTCTTTCGGCGGACTGCTGACCGTTCGCGGACGGATGCTCACCGCGCGAGGCGACGATCACGAAGCGCTGGAAGCCTTTCTGGCCGCCGGACGGCACTGCGCCTCGTGGCCCTACCGCAATCCCGCGGCACTGGCGTGGCGTTCCGGCGCCGCACTGGCCTGCGCGGCGCTGGGCGACGGCGAACGCGCCCGTGAGCTCGCCTTGGAAGAAGTGGCTCTGGCACGCGCCTGGGGTGCTCCACGGGCGTTGGGCATGGCGTTGCGCGCGGCGGGCCGGGTCACCGCCGGTGCGGCCGGGCGGACGCTGCTGGAAGAAGCCGTGCGGGTGCTGCGGTCCTCCCCCGCCCGTCTGGAACTGGCGCGCGCGCTGGTCGATCTCGGTGTGGTGTCACGACGTCAGGGCGACGCCGCTGCTGCACGCGCGTGTCTGCGTGACGCGCTCGATCTCGCGCAGAAGTGCGGCTCGTCCGCGATGGCCGCACGGGCTCACTCCGAGCTGGTGGCGACCGGCGCCGGACCCCGCCGCCTGCGCCAGACCGGCCCGACCGCGCTCACCCCGACCGAGCACCAGGTGGCGGCGCTCGCGGCCCGAGGACGGTCCGACGAGGAGATCGCCTCGACTTTGCTGATGCCCGCGGACGCCGTCGAGGTCGTGCTGTCCGGCACCTACCGCAAGCTCGGCGTCTCCGGCCGGCTGCAGCTGTCCGAGGCGCTCGACGCCGGACCGCCGACGGTTGGTTCGGACCCGTTCGGCCGATAGTTTCCGTTGCACCGTTCGGCCTATTGTGGCGCGCATGGCCAGTGACCTGCAAAGACGCAAGGTGACAGTGGTGTTCGGAGCCATGGACGCCAACGGGGACGGTTATCTGACCGAGAGCGATTTCCGTGCGCTCACCGCCCGCTGGGTGTCGTTGCGCGGCGGTGACGAGGAGCTGCTGTCCAGCGTGATGATGGGCTGGTGGGCGACGCTCACCGCCATCGCGGGCAGGGACGAGGTGACCATCGACAACGTCCTGAGCATCGTGGACGCGCTCCCGAAAACCCCGGAGGCGGTCACCGACACCGCCGACGCGATGTTCGCCGCCGTCGACGAGAACCGGGACGACTACATCTCCTCCGACGAGTACCGGACGATGATCGCCGCCTGGCTGGGCCACGACGGCGTCACCGACTTCGCCGCGCTCGACTCCGACGGCGACGGCAGGTTGTCGCGCGAGGAGTTCGCCCGGCTGTGGCTGGAGTTCTGGGCCGGCGACGACGCCTCGGCGGCCGGCACCTACGTGTTCGGCCCGGTCTGAACCGCGCCCCGCAACGCCCTTGGAGATCGATGAAGGGCTCCTTCATCCACCTGGCGTGCAATGCCAGGAACTTGAGCGGCTCCGGGAGCGCGATCTACGAGGCTCGCGAAGGTCACGCTGGTGGCCAGTCGGCCGGGAAGCTTCCGGCCAGTGGCTCTTGATCGCGAACTGACGCACGGACGCGCACCTCGAACGCGTGGTCGAGGCCGACTCGAATCCGCGCCAGTTGATCTTTATGAAGGGAACCTCTATCCACCTGGAGTGGATGAAAGAGCCCTTCATAAAGATCAACACTTGCGGATATGTCCGGCATGTCCGATGGGATCGCTCCCACGGGTCAGGCTGCTCCACAGCACCACATGACAGGCCGCTGGATCGAGAATCCATGGGTTCCTCATCGACGCGCGCTTGAGTTCCTGGCATTGCACCTCAGGTGGATGAAGGAGCCCTTCATCGATCTCGACGGCCCGGTCTAGCGGATCACCGCGAGCCGGCCGGTCCTCGGCTCGCCGTCCTGGTGCCAGAACCCCGTGACGAGGCCGACCGCGTCTTCCGGCGGGCCGTCCGCGACGATCCGCCGGTCCACGTCGATCCTCACCGCACCCGGGACGAGCGGCCCCGGCCGGCGCAGCACACCGCGCGCCCCGGCCGCATCGAACCCCGTACGGGCAGCCGGTTCCGCCTCCCCGCCGGTGGCGACCAGGTCCAGGATCGCGGTGATCCAGACCGGGTCGGTCACGGCGTCGTAGATCCACCGCGTCCCGAGCACGCTGTGCTCGGCCGTCCTGACGAGCGAGCCACCGGCCAGCGGTGCGTGCCGGTACGTCAGCGGCACGTGGTAGACCGCCTGGCCGTCGTGGAGCAGATGCGTCTCCACGCCGACCTCGCCCGCCGGGTCCTCGAACCGGAAGAACCCGGTCGGCCGCAACGCACCCGTCCCTGAGTACCACGGCTGGTCCGCGACCCACGCGGGCAGGAACTCGCGGAAGTGCGGGGTGAGCGTGGCACCGGCGTGGATTTTCCCCATGCCTCGCAGGCTACGCGTGCACGAGGGTGAAGAACTCCTGCCGGGACGCGGGGTCCTTGCGCAGCACGCCCTGCAACGCCGACGTGACGGTGCGGGATCCGTTGACCCGCACACCGCGCAACGCCATGCACATGTGCTCGGCCTCGATCACCACGCCGACTCCCTTGGGGCGCAGGTGTTCCTGCAACCAGTCGGCGACCTGCTTGGTGAGCCGTTCCTGCACCTGCAGGTCACGCGCGAACATCTCCACGACCCGTGCGAGCTTCGACAGCCCGAGGATCCGTTCGCCCGGCAGGTAACCGACGTGCGCGACGCCGTGGAACGGCAGCATGTGGTGTTCGCACAACGACTGCACGGGGATTCCGCGCGCCAGCACCAGCTCGTCGTAGCCCTCGTCGTTGGGGAACGTCGTCAGGTTGAACGAGCGGGGCGTCAGCAGCTCGGTGTACGCCTCGGCGACGCGGCGCGGCGTGTCGGCCAGGTGCACCGAGTACGGGTCCTTGCCCAGTGCCTTCAACAGGTCCGCGACCGCCTGCCGCGCCGCCTCGGTGTCGATCATGCGCGCACCGCGAGCCTGGACAGCGCGAGCGCCGCGACCAGCAGGCCGAAGTCGCGCAACGCGATGTCGTAGTAGCCGGACAGGGTCAGCAGGTTGACGATGATCCCGAACAGCCAGGCCGCGACGACGAGCCCGCCCCACTTCGGTCGCAGCGCCACGAGCACGCCGGCCACGATCTCGATCACGCCGACGATGTACATGGCCGTCTGCGGGGTGCCCGGCACGATCGAGTCGATCCACGGCGCCAGGTACCGCGGCCAGTCGACGAGCAGGTTGAAGAACTTGTCCAGCCCGAACAGGATCGGCGCCACCGTGAACACCGTGCGCAGCAGCACGAACGCCTGAGTGGCCGGGTCCGTGCGCGTCATGACCGCCATGACTCCTCCTTCTAACGACAACTTGCGTTAACGTTAGAGCTGGGTGCCGATTATCGTCAACTGGAGTAGGTTTTAGAGATGGCCGACCCCGTCGCCGCCGTCGCGGCCCTCGACGAGCCGAACCGCCGCAAGCTCTACGACTTCGTGGTGCGGCAGACCGCGCCCATCAGCAAGGACGAGGCCTCCGAGGCCATCGGCCTGCCGCGCACGACCGCGGCGTTCCACCTCGACAAGCTGGTCGAGATGGGCCTGCTGGACGTCCTGCACGAACGCCGCTCAGGCCGCACCGGTCCGGGCGCCGGCCGCCCGGCGAAGCTCTACCGGCGTTCCGGCGAGCAGATCGAGGTGTCGCTGCCCGACCGGCGGTACGAGGCCGCGAGCCACCTGCTCACGGACGCGCTCCTGGAAGCCGAGAGCACGGGCGAGCCCGCGCGCGAGATCCTCAACCGGCGCGCCTACGAGTGGGGCGCGGATCTGGCCGCGCAGGCCTCGGGCGAGGTGACGAAGGCGTTGGAGGACTTCGGATTCGAGCCGCGCGACGACGGCGGCACGATCCTGCTGGGCAACTGCCCGTTCCACAGCCTGGCCCAGAAGCACACCCAGCTGGTGTGCGGGATGAACCTCTGTCTGATCGGCGGCCTGCTGGACGGCATCGGGGCCCGCACGCACACCGCCGCCCTGGCCCCCTCCCCAGACCACTGCTGCGTCCGCCTGACCCCCACCTCCACCTAGCTCGGCCGCACGCGGGGCCCTTCCGTGCGCTCCTGGAGTACGAAAGCTCCCCGCGTGCTCAAAAAGCCCACCCAATCGTGTTTCCGCCGGGGAACGCGGGGGCCCCGCGTTCCCCGGAAGGAAACGCGGGGCCCCCGCGTGCGGAAAGAATCAGCTGAAAGAGTGAGGCGGTCAGGCGCCGTCTTCCAGGTCGCCCTCGGTTTCGAGGTAGGCGGCGCGGAGGGCGTCCAAGGTGGACGGCTCCGGGTGTTCCCACATCTTGCGGTCCGCGGCTTCGAGAAGGCGTTCCGCGATGCCGTGCAACGCCCACGGGTTCGAGGTCTGCAGGAACTTGCGGGTCTCCGGGTCGAGCACGTACGTCTCGGTCAGCTTCTCGTACATCCAGTCCGCGACCACGCCGGTCGTGGCGTCGTACCCGAACAGGTACTCGACCGTGGCCTGCAGCTCGAAGGCGCCCTTGTACCCGTGCTGCCGCATCGCCCCGACCCAGCGCGGGTTCACCACGCGGGCGCGGAAGATCCGCGAGGTCTCCTCGGTCAGCGTGCGGGTGCGGACGGCCTCCGGACGCGTGCTGTCACCGACGTAGGCCGCGGGTGCCTTGCCCGTCAGCGCCTTCACCATCGTGACCATGCCGCCGTGGTACTGGAAGTAGTCGTCCGAGTCGGCGATGTCGTGCTCGCGGGTGTCGATGTTCTTGGCCGCCACCGCGATCCGCCGGTACGCCGACTCCATGTCCTGCCGCGCCGCCACGCCGTCGACGCCGCGCCCGTACGCGTAGCCGCCCCACACCGCGTAGACCTCGGCGATGTCGGACGAGTCGCGCCAGTTGCGGCTGTCGATCAACGGCAGCACGCCCGCGCCGTACGCGCCCGGTTTGGAACCGAAGATCCGCAGCGTGGCCCTGCGCCGGTCGCCGTGCTCTTCCAGGTCCTTCAGCATGTGCGCGCGCACGAAGTTCTGCTCCGCGGGCTCGTCCAGCGCGGCCACCAGCTGCACGGCATCGTCCAAAAGGGACACGACGTGCGGGAAGGCGTCGCGGAAGAACCCGGAGATCCGGACCGTCACGTCGATGCGCGGCCGCTCCAGTTCCTCCAGCGGAACGACTTCGAGGCCGGTGACCCGGCGCGACTGGTCGTCCCACACCGGCCGCACGCCCAGGAGCGCGAACACCTCGGCGATGTCGTCACCGGCCGTGCGCATCGCCGACGTGCCCCACACCGACAGGCCTACCGACGGCGGCCACTCGCCGTCGTTCTCGTCCCGGTACCTCGCGAGCAACGAGTCGGCCATCGCCTGGCCGGTCTCCCACGCGAGCCGCGACGGGACGGCCTTCGGGTCGACCGAGTAGAAGTTGCGGCCGGTCGGCAGCACGTTCACCAGGCCGCGCAACGGTGATCCGGACGGCCCGGCCGGGATGTACCCGCCGTCCAGCGCGTGCAGCACGTTCGTCATCTCGTCGGTGGTGCGCGCCAGCCGCGGGACCACCTCGACGGCCGCGAACTCCAGGATCTTCCGCACGTCGGCCGACTCGTGCAGCGTCGAGGCCACGGCCGGGTCCCAGCCCGCGTCCTCCATCGCCTGGACGAGCGCGCGAGCCTGTTCCTCAACGGCGTCAACGTCTTCACGGGCCGTGCCGACGAGCCCGAGCGCCTCCCGCAGGCCCGGCAGCGCGGCGACCTGACCGCCCCACATCTGCCGTGCCTGCAGCATCGCGAGCACGAGGTTGACCCGGACCGAGCCGGTCGGCGCCTGGCCGAGGACGTGCAGCCCGTCGCGGATCTGCACGTCCTTGACCTCGCACAGCCAGCCGTCGACGTGCAGCAGGAACTCGTCGAACTCGGCGTCGTGCGGCCGGTCGTCCAGGCCGAGGTCGTGGTCGAGCTTCGCGGCCTGGATCAACGTCCAGATCTGCGCCCGGATCGCCGGCAGCTTGGCCGGGTCCATCGCGGAGATGTTGCCGTACTCGTCGAGCAGCTGCTCCAGCCGTGCGATGTCGCCGTAGCTGTCGGCGCGGGCCATCGGCGGCACGAGGTGGTCGACCAGCGTGGCGTGCGCGCGCCGCTTCGCCTGCGTGCCCTCACCGGGGTCGTTGACGAGGAACGGGTAGATCAGCGGCAGGTCGCCGAGCGCCGCGTCGGTGCCGCAGGACGCCGACATGCCGACGGTCTTGCCGGGCAACCACTCCAGGTTGCCGTGCTTGCCGACGTGCACGACCGCGTCCGCGCCGAACTCCGCCTCGATCCACCGGTAGGCCGCGAGGTAGTGGTGCGACGGCGGCAGGTCCGGGTCGTGGTAGATCGCGATCGGGTTCTCGCCGAACCCGCGCGGCGGCTGCACGATCACCACGACGTTGCCCGACCGCAGCGCCGCCAGCACGATCTCGCCCTCGCGAGACTTGGAGTGGTCGACGAACAACGAGCCGGGCGCCTCGCCCCAGTGCTCTTCCATCGACTCGCGGAAGTCCTCCGGCAGCGTCTCGTAGTACGCCCGGTAGTCCGCCGCCGCGATGCGCACGGGGTTGCTCTCGAACTGCTCCTGCGTCAGCCAGTCCGCGTCCTGCCCACCGGCGGCGATCAACGCGTGGATCAGCGCGTCGCCGTCCAGCTCGTCGACGCCGGGCAGCTCGGTGCCGATGTCGTACCCGTGCTCCCGCATGGCCTTCAGCAACCGCACGGTCGACGCCGGCGTGTCCAGGCCGACGGCGTTGCCGATGCGGGAGTGCTTGGTCGGGTACGCCGACAGCATCACCGCGATCTTGCGGTCCTCCACCGGGATGTGCCGCAGCTTCCCGTGCCGGACCGCGATCCCGGCGACGCGCAGCGCCCGTTCGGGATCCGCCACGTACACCGTGAGCCCGTCCTCGTCGATCTCCTTGAACGAGAAGGGAACCGTGATGATCCGACCGTCGAACTCGGGGATCGCCACCTGCGTCGCGGTGTCCAAAGGGGACAGTCCGTCGTCGTTCTCGTCCCACGACTCGCGGCTCGACGTGAGGCACAACCCCTGCAGGATCGGCACGTCCAGCGCGGCGAGCGCGCCGACGTCCCACGCGTCGTCGTCGCCACCGGCACTCGCCTTGGCGGGGTTCGTGCCACCCGCCGCGAGCACCGTGACGACCAGCGCGTCGGCCTGGCGGAGCGTGTCGAGCAGTTCGGGCTCGGCGGTGCGCAGGGACGAGCAGTAGACGGGCAGCGGCTTCCCGCCCTTGGCCTCGATCGCGTCGCACAACGCGTGCACGAACGCCGTGTTGCCCGCGACGTGGTGCGCCCGGTAGTAGAGCACCGCCACCGTCGGGCCTTCGTTCGACGGCTCGCGCTCCAGCACACCCCAGGTCGGCGTGGCCTGCGGCGGGGCGAACCCGTGCCCGGTCAGCAGAATCGTGTCTTCGAGGAACTTGTGCAGCTCGGCGAGGTTCGCGGCACCACCGTGCGCGAGGTAGAGGTGCGCCTCGGCGCACACGCCACCGGGCACCGTCGACAGCTCCATCAGCGCCGCGTCCGGCTGCTGCTCACCGCCCAGCACCACCACGGGCAGGCCGCCGGCCAGCAGCCAGTCGAGCCCTTCCTCCCACATCCGGCGCCCACCGAGAATGCGCACCACGACCAGGTTGACGTCCTGGACCAGCGCCGGCAGGTCGTCGGCCGCGAGTCGCGCGGGGTTGCCGAGCCGGTACTCGGCACCACTCGCCCGAGCCGACAGCAGGTCGGTGTCGGAGGTCGACAGCAGCAGGATCACGCAGGCTCCATCCCTCGTGGGGTCCTCGCCCCAGGTTGCGGGTGACAGGCGAAGCGGAGTTCCTGACTCCCAGCTGCCGCTGGTCACAGTGGCGGGACCGCGCCGGATTCACACCGGCTTCCTCCTGCGCTTCGTCGTTCGGGCTCACCCTAACCGGCGGGTTACAGTCCGACCTATGCGTACTCACCCGGATGCCTGCCCAGGCGCCGTCGAGCTGCACCAGGCGGCCGACGGCGGACTCGCGCGCATCCGGGTCCCGGGCGGCACTCTTTCCGCTGCTCAGTGGGACGTGGTCCGGGTTGCGGCGCTGGAACTCGGGAACGGCTCGCTGGAGCTGACCTCGCGGGCGAACCTCCAGATCAGAGGCCTCGCGGACGGCGCCGAGCTGGGTTCACGCCTGCGTGCGGCCGGTCTGCTGCCCTCTGACACGCACGAACGCATCCGCAACATCATCGCCGCACCGCTGGAGGACAACCAGGCGCTGGTCGACGCACTGGACGAGGCCCTGTGCGCGGACCCGGAACTGGCCTCGCTACCAGGGCGTTTCCTCGTCACGGTCGGGTTGCCGGTGAGCGGCTCGGGCGGCGACTTCGGGCTGGTGGACGACGTGCTGCTGCTCGCCGGTACCGATACCGGTGTGCGCGTCACCGACCCCGTCGACGCCGTCGTCACGGCCGCCCGCCTCTTCCAGCAGCTGCGCGGCCCGGCCTGGCGCCTGTCCGAAGTGGACGGCGGTGTGCGAAAGATCACCGAGCACTTCGGCGCCACCGACGTCCCGCGCATCACCCCGGCTGTGACACCGGTCGCACCTTCCGCGGTGACGCCGGGCGTGCCGCTGGGCCGCCTCGACGCCCACCAGCTCCCCGGCGTCCCGGTCCGGCTGACCCCGTGGCGCAGCCTGGTCGTGCCGCCGGGAACCGACACGTCCGGCCTGATCACCGATCCCGCCTCGCCCTGGCACGGCGTGAGCGCCTGCACCGGCCGCCCCGGCTGCGCCAAGTCGCTGTCCGACGTGCGCGCCGACGTGTACGCCTGGCTCGCCCGCCCGGAATTGTCAGACCTGCCTGAGACGATTGGAGTGGGGACCCGATCCCCCCAGGGGGCCCTCCAATCGGGATCGATTCCGCAGCGCCCGGTGCACTGGTCGGGCTGTGCCCGCCGCTGCGGCCGCCCCGTCGGCGATGTGATCGAGTTCGTCGCGATCGGCGACGGCTACCGCCGCATTGCCGGCACCGCCCGCGACGAGGAGATCAGGTGACCTCCACCTGCCTCGCACTCCTGTGTCACGGCCGTGTGCGACGGGGCGAGCCCGTGCCGTCTGCCGTCAGGCCCGCAGGCATCGCCCGAGCTGTCGCGGGCCGCGGCTCGGCACCACCGCTCGATCTCGACCGGCGAACGGCCTTCGTGTTGCGGGAAGTCATGCCGGGCGTTGCGATGCGCACGCGCCGTTGCCGTCGCCGCCTTGAGCGAGGTCTTGCTCCACACCAGGCGGACACAGCCGAACGACAAGACGGCCCGTGTGCAGGCCGTTCGCACAACGCACATCCAACCGGGAGCGACATGTCTGACCACGTCCGTCGGAGGTCTTGGTGACGGAGTACATCAAGGACGGCGCGGAGATCTACCGCAAGTCGTTCGCCACCATCCGCGCGGAGTCGGACCTCACCAGGTTCCCAGCGGACGTCGCCCAGGTGGTCGTCCGCATGATCCACGCGTGCGGCATGACGGACCTGCCGGGCGACGTCGCCTTCTCCCCCGACGTCGTCCGCAACGCACGCGTTGCCCTCCGCAACGGCGCCCCGATCCTGTGCGACGCCAACATGGTCGCGTCCGGCGTGACGCGCCGCCGCCTGCCGAAGGACAACGAAGTCCTCTGCCTCCTCCAGGATCCGCGCACGCCCGACCTCGCGAAGGCTATCGGCAACACCCGCAGCGCCGCCGCCCTGGAGCTCCTCCAGGACCGGTTCGAGGGCGCCGTGATCGCCATCGGCAACGCCCCCACCGCGCTGTTCCACCTGATCGACCTGATCGACGCAGGGGCTCCGCGACCGGCCGCCGTCCTGGGCATCCCGGTGGGTTTCATCGGCGCGGCAGAGTCCAAGGAAGCTTTGGCCGCAACGGATCTGGAGCACCTGGTGGTGCACGGGCGGCGCGGCGGCAGTGCCATGACGGCGGCGGCTATCAACGCGATTGCGAGTGAAGAAGAGTGACGGGCAAGCTCTACGGCGTCGGTCTGGGTCCTGGCGACCCGGAACTCGTGACGGTCAAGGCCGCGCGACTCATCGGGGAAGCCGACGTGGTCGCGTTCCACAGCGCCCGCCACGGCCGCAGTGTCGCGAAAACCATCGCGGAGCCCTACTTCCGCAGCCAAGATGATCCAAATCCGCAGATCCTCGAACAGCTGGTCTACCCGGTCACCACCGAGGACACCGACGACTACCAGGGCGAGATCGACCAGTTCTACGAGGAAGCGGCCGGAAGACTCGCCGCGCACCTCGACGCCGGGCGCAACGTCGTCGTCCTGGCCGCGGGCGACCCGTTCTTCTACGGCTCCTACATGCACATGCACAAACGCCTGAAAGACCGCTACGAGTGGGAAGTGGTCCCCGGCGTCACGAGCGTCAGCGGCGCGAGCGCGGTCCTCGGCACCCCGCTGGTCGAACGCGACGAGGTCCTCACGATCCTGCCCGGCACGCTCCCACCGGCAGAACTGGCCGAACGCCTGAAGAACACCGACTCGGCCGCGATCCTCAAGCTGGGCAGGACTTTCGGCAACGTCAAGCAGGCCCTCGAAGACGCGAACCGGCTGGACAGCGCCTGGTACGTCGAACGCGCCACCACGGGCCGCCAGCGCACGTCGCCGCTGGCCGACGTCGACCCGGACACCGTCCCGTACTTCTCCCTGGCCCTGCTGCCCAGCCACTCCAAGCCCACGCCCGAAAAGGGCCACGTCACGGTCGTCGGCCTCGGCCCGGGAGCACGGGCCTGGCTCACCCCGGAAGCCAAGCTGGCCCTGGAGTCCGCGGACGACCTGGTCGGTTACACCACCTACCTCAACCGCGTCCCGGACCGCCCCGGCCAGACGAAGCACGCCTCCCACAACCAGGTCGAGTCGGAACGCGCGGCCTTCGCCCTGGACCTGGCCCGCAAGGGCAGGCGCGTGGCGGTCGTGTCGTCGGGCGACCCCGGCGTGTTCGCCATGGCCACCGCGGTCCTGGAAGTCGCCGCGGAAACCCGGGACGTCCCGGTGCGGATCCTCCCCGGCGTCACCGCCGCGAACGCCGTGGCGGCCAAGGCGGGCGCGCCGCTCGGCCACGACTACGCGGTGATCTCGCTGAGCGACCGGCTCAAGCCGTGGGACGTCATCGCCGAACGCCTCACCGCCGCCGCCAAGGCCGACCTGGTGATCGCGATCTACAACCCGGCGTCGAAGGCCCGCGCGCACCAGGTCGCGGACATGCGGGACCTGCTGCTGCAGCACCGTTCCCCGGACACGCCGATCGTCGTGGGACGTGACGTGGGCGGCCCAGAGGAGGAGATCCGCGTCGGCACCCTGAAGTCGCTGGACCCGGACACGATCGACATGCGCTGCCTGCTGATCATCGGCTCGTCCCAGACCGTGGTGACCGAGGAAGGCGTGGTCTTCACGCCCCGGCGCTATCCGTCCTGAGCAGCGACGGAGTCGCCAGCAGCAACAGCCCGGAAAGGGTGATCGCGGCGAGCGGGCTGGTGAGCGTGGCCAGGCCGCCCCAGATCACCATCAGGGCGGCCTGCACGAGTTTGCTGCTGACGCTCCACGTCGTGAGCACCTGCGCGGCGCGATCCGCGGGCGTGCGCTGAAGGCGTTCGGTCGCGAGGATCGGGTTGAACACGCCCATGCACGTGATCAGCAGCCCTTCGACGACGATCACGGTGAGCAGTCCCGCGACGCCGGGCTGGACCAGCGCCAGCCCGAGCGGGAAGAACGACCGCAGCCAGCCGGAGACGACCATCACCCGATGCCTGCCGTAGCGCGCGCAGAGCGGTGCGGACAGGCGCGCGCCGACGAAGCCGCCGAGCGCGGGGACGCCGAACGCCAGACCGTACTGCCAGGCCGGGAAGTGGTACTCGCCCAGCAACAGCACGGTCAGCACCGGCGCGGTGGCCATGATCAGGCCGCTCACCAGGATCGCGTTGAGGAACAGCCGCCGCAACGCGCGGTCGCCGAGGATGAACCGCCAGCCGGACAGCAACCCGGAGGCCCGCGACGCCTCGGGTGAAGCGACGTCGCTGCCCCGGATGCGCAGAATCCCGAGCGCGGACAACAGGTAGCTGACAGCGTCGGCGAGCACGGTGACGACCGGGCCGAGCACCCCGACGAGCGCTCCGCCCAGCGGCGGACCGGCCGCGATCGCCACCCAGCTCGTGCCCTCGAACCTCCCGTTCGCGACGAGCAGCCGGTCTCCGTGCACGAGGTGCTTCAGGTACGCGCCGGACGCGGCGGTGAAGGCGATGCTCGCGGTTCCGGACACGACCGAGACGGCCAGCAGCTGACCGAACGACAGCGCGTCGCAGAAGTACGCGAGCGGAATGCTCGCCATGGCGAGGAACCTGAGCAGGTCCATCGCGATCATCACCGGACGCTTGGCCCTGCGCTCGACCCACGGCCCGGACGGCAACGCGACCACCGCCGCGACGGCGAGCCCTGCCGCTTCCAGCAACGACACTGCGAATGCGGTGGAGTGCAACACCTGGACCGCGATGAGCGGGAACGCCCCGAACGCGATCCACGTGCCGTAAGTGCTGACGGCATATGCCGACCACAACCATCGGAAGCTGCGCCCCATGTGCCGCATCACATCGCCCGCACCGCGGCAAGATCAAACAACCGCCTCCCGGCGAGCCACAACGATCGGTTGGACGTGCGCCCGGCTCTGATGGCGTCTGCAGGTACCGAGGCTCTTCCATCCTGTCGTGCCCGGCCAAGCGCAACCTTTGACGTGGATGAAGGGCTCATTCATCCACCTGGTGTGGATGAAGGGCGCCTTCATCCACGTCACCACGCGCCGGGCGAGGCCTGATCGCACAGTGCATGGCAGTGCGGCAGACCTGGTACGCCCGGCGGGAGCGGCGAACCCGACCGCGATGAACGGCGCATTGCGTCGCCGCTTAAGTTCCTGGCATTGCACGTCAGGTGGATGAAGGCGCCCTTCATCCACCTGAGGTCGATGAAGGCGCCCTTCATCCACGGCGCAAGCGCTCCTGACGGCCACAACAGGTGCCTAGGCTCGTGCCATGGACACCGAGGCAGTGCGATCGTTCGTCCGCGCGGCCGAGCTCGGGCAGCTGCAGCACGCGGCCGACGAGCTGGGCGTGACGCAGCAGGCCGTCTCGAAGCGGATCGCCACTCTGGAACGGCGGCTCGGCGTCCAGCTGTTCACCCGCACCGCCCGCGGTGTCGCGCTGACCGCGGACGGTCTGGCGTTCCTGCCGCACGCGCGCGGCATCGTCACGGGCGTCGACCGCGCCATCACCGCGATCACGCCGGGCGCCCCGCGGATCGACGTGCTCGGCTTCCGCAGCGCGCAGGCCGTTGTGCTGCACGAGTACTGGCGGTCGCGTCCCGGTATCCACCTCGACGTGGTGACCCTCAGGGAGAACGACCCGCGCGCGGTGGTCGCCGCCATCCAGGCGGGCGAGGTCGACGCGTCGTTCCGCACGATCACCGACCCGGCCGCGCTGCCGCCCGGCGTGCGCATGATCCACGCGTTCGACTCACCGCTCGAACTTCTCGTCGGCCCGAGGCATCCGCTGGCGTCGGCGAGCACGCTGACGCCGGCCCAGCTGCGCGGGCACCGGATCTGGGTGCCGGGAATCGCGCCCCGCAGCGAGTGGGCGGACTTCTACGACCAGCTCGTGACCGCCTTCGACCTGCGTGTCGACGGTGCGGGCCCGCACTTCGGCGACGAGGTGCTGCTCGGCACCCTCGCGGAGTCCGCTGACGTGGCCACGTTGGTCGGCGCACGCGACCGATATCTCTGGCCGACGGACTACGACCTGCGGCGCATCCCGATCGCGGACCCGGTGCTCGTCTACCCGATCTCGTTGCTGTTGCCGGAGAACGCGCACCCCGGGTTGCGGCCGATCATCGACCACGTCCGGAACCTCGCACCGCTCACCGGGAAGGCCTGGCGTCCGTTCCGGCAACCGTCCACCGGCCGATCAGCCGTCTGACCAGTGGTCCATACGGATCATGTATATCGGCATTTGACGTGATGGCTCGGTCTGGGTTCGATTGACCCCGAAAGTCGACCTGCAACCGTGGTCGCAGGGATGAAGGTGTCATGTCGCTCACCGCTCCGGGCGAGGCAGGGAATCTGCCCGTGGAGTTGACCAGTTTCGTCGACCGCCGGCGGGAGGTGACCGAGGCCAAGCGGGTCTTGTCGGTCTCTCGTCTGGTGACCCTGTGCGGAGTCGGCGGGATAGGCAAGTCCCGGCTCGCGTTGCGAGTGGCCGCGCAGGTGCGGCGGTCGTTCGCCGACGGGGTGTGGCTGGTCGAGCTGGGAGAGCTGTTCGATCCGGAGCTGGTGGCGCACGCCGTGGCCACCGCTCTGGGGCTGCGGGAGCACGCCACCGCGGGGCAGGACCGGTCGGCGGCCTCACCGGTCACGCTGCTGACCGAGTACCTGGCCGCACGACAGGTCCTTCTGGTGCTGGACAACTGCGAGCACCTGGTGGACCCGGTCGCGAAGCTGGTCGACGCGCTGTTGCGGGCCTGCCCGAAGTTGCGGGTGCTGACCACCAGCCGGCAGGGGCTGGGCGTCTGCGGGGAGGTCACGCTGCCGGTGCCGCCTCTGCCGGTGCCGGACCTGCGGCAGCCGCCCACCCTGCGAGGGCTGCCCCAGGTCGCGGCGGTGGCGCTGTTCGTCGAGCGGGCCGTGGCGGTGGTGCCGGGGTTCTGCCTCACCGCGGAGAACGTGGACGCGGTCGCACAGATCTGCCGCCGGGTGGAGGGACTGCCGCTGGCGATCGAACTCGCGGCGGCGCGGCTGGCGGCGCTGGGGCCGGAGGAGATCCTGAACCGGATGTCCGACCTGTTCCGGCTGTTGGGTGCCGGCCCGCGCAGCGCGCCGGCGCGGCAGCGGACCCTGCGGGCCAGCATCGGGTGGAGCTACGACCTGTGCACGAGTGCGGAACAGCGGCTCTGGGCTCGGTTGACGGTGTTCGCCGGTGGCTTCGAGCTGGCCGCGGCAGAAGGCGTCTGCGCCGGGAACAGCCTGGCGGCGGAGGACGTGCTCGATCTGGTGACCTCCCTGGTGAACAAGTCGATCCTGATCCGGCAGGACGGTGGCACCGTGCGCTACCGGATGCTGGACACCCTCCGCGAGTACGGCCACGACAAGCTGCGGGAGTCCGGCCAGGAAACCGCGCTGCGCCGACGGCATCGAGACTGGTACGCCGAGCTGGTGGCGGGCGCGGAGGCCGAGTGGATCAGTGCCCGGCAGGTGGACTGGTACGCCCGCCTGGAGCGGGAGTACCCGAACCTGCGGGCCGCACTGGAGTTCTGCCTCACCGAACCCGGCGAGGGCGGGGTCGGCCTGCGGATGGCCACGTCCCTGTTCCCGTACTGGTTCGGCCGAGGGCAGCTCAGCGAGGGCAGGTACTGGCTCGACCACGCCCTGGCCCAGACGCCTCGCGCCTGCGTGGACCGGGCACGGGCCCTCTACGCGGACAGCATGCTGGCCGGACAGCAGAACGACGTCACGGCCGCCGCGGCCCTGGTGGACGAGGGGCAGGAGGTCGCGAAGCAGCTGGCCGACGTCTCGACGCACGCGTTGTTCACGCTCGCCGCCGGATACGTGGCGGGGTCTCGCGGGGACCTGCCCCGGTCGATCGCGCTGCTGGACACGGTCCTCGAGACGTTCCGCACCGGGAACGACCTCCCTCGGCTGCTCGACGCCCTCTTCGCCCTGGCCGTGTACAGCGGGGTGCGGGGAGACGCGGCGCGAGCGCTGGCCTGCCACGAGGAGGTGCTGGCGATCACCGAACCCCGCGGGGAGGTCTGGTACCGGTCGCTGTCCCTGTGGGCCCTCGGCCTGGCGGTCTGGCAGCAGGGCGACTCCCGGCGAGCGGCCGAACTGGTGCGGGAGAGCCTGAGTCTCAAGCGCTCGATCGAGGACCTGCTCGGCATCGCCTGGTGCCTGGAGGCCCTGGCCTGGATCGCGGCCGACGCACCGGATCCGCGGCACGCCGCGAACCTCCTCGGCGCCGCGCACACGCTCTGGCACACCCTCGGTGCGTCCCCTGCCACGGTCCGGCACATGCTCGCCTACCACGACGAGTGCGAACAGCGGACTCGGCGCGCGCTGGGCGAGCAGTCCTTCCAGATCGCTTTCCAGCGCGGCACGGGCCTGGCTCTGGCTGACGCCATCGCGTGCGCCCTGAACGAGAAACCCCAGGGGCTGCCGGCCCCCTCCGGCGCCGCGGCGAAGCTGACCCGGCGCGAGCAGGAGGTTGCCGAGTTGGTCGCCCAGGGCATGACCAACAAGCAGATCGCCGCCCGGTTGGTGATCGCCCAGCGCACCGCCGAGGGCCACGTCGAGAACATCCTGGCGAAACTCGGGCTGACCACCCGCATCCAACTGGCCACGTGGGTGACCGAACAACAGGAGAGCCGAGCCTGATGACGGCTGACGTCGGACAGAGGCGGACGGCGGGCAACCTGCCGGCCGACGTGACGAGTTTCGTGGGCCGGCGGCAGGCCACGGCAGAAGTGCGGCACGTGCTGTCCACAGCCCGGTTGGTGACCTTGACCGGGGTAGGTGGCGTGGGCAAGTCCCGGCTGGCCCTGCACGTGGGACGCACGGTTCGCCGGAGGTTTCCGGACGGGGTGTGGCTGGTGGAACTGGCCGCACTCGGCGATCCGGCGCTGGTGGAGCAGACCATCGCGGCCGCGCTGGGACTGCGCGATCACTCGCGGCGGGATCCGGTGAGTGTGCTCACCTCGTTCCTGGCGGACAAGCGCCTGCTGCTGATCCTGGACAACTGCGAGCACGTGCTGGACGGTTGCGGCCGGCTGGTGGCCCGGCTGCTCAAGGCCGCGCCGGAGTTGTCCGTGCTGGCCACCAGCAGGGAACCGCTCGGTGTTCCCGGTGAGCACCGCTGGCCCGTCCCACCGCTGTCCCTGCCCTCCAGCGAGGCCGAAGCGCCGGCGCCTCCCTGCGACGCGCTGACGTTGTTCGCCGACAGGGCGGCCACGGCCGCTCCGGGTTTCGTGCTGAACGAGGACAACGCACCGGAGGTGGCGCGGCTGTGCCGGCAGCTGGACGGACTGCCGCTGGCGATCGAGCTGGCCGCGGTCCGGCTGCGCGCGTTGCCGGTGGAGGAGTTGCTGTCCCTGCTGGAAGACCGGTTCGCGCTGTTGAAGGGCGGAACCCCTGCGGCCCTGCCACGCCATCACACCCTGCGGACGACGGTCGACTGGAGCTTCGAGCTGTGCTCGGGGCCGGAACGGCTGCTCTGGGCCAGGTGTTCGGTGTTCGCCGGGGACTTCGACCTGGACGCGGCCGAACAGGTGTGCGCCGGTCCGGGGCTGGCCCACGACGAGGTCTTCGAGGCGGTGACCGGCCTGATCGACAAGTCGGTTCTGGTCCGGGAAGAGCGCGCCACCGGGGTGCGCTACCGGATCCTGGAGACCATCCGCCAGTACGGCCGGGAACGGCTGGCCGAGACCGGTGACACGGCCGGCCTGCGGCTCCGGCACCGCGACTACTACCTGCACCTGGCCGAGCAGGCCGACGCGGACGCGAGCGGCCCGCGCCAGCCCGAGTGGGCCGAGCGGTTGCGGGTCGAGCGGGCCAACCTCTTCGCGGCACTGGACCACTGCCTGACGGTGCCGGGACAGGAGCGGAGCGGCCTGCGGTTGAGCGCGGCCCTGTGGTTCTACTGGGTCGCCTGCGGGTTCGTCCGCGACGGCCGGTACTGGCTCGACCGGGCCCTGGTGTCCAGCCCGGAACCCAGCCGGGACCGCGCACGAGCACTGTGGATCAACGGGTGGATCGCCGGCCTGCAGGGCGACTACCAGATCAGCCAGGCGCTGCTGGAGGAAGGCCGGGACCTGGCCCTGGCGCTGGGTGACGACACCGCGCTGACCTACGCGTCCCAGCACCTCGGCTGGGCGCGAATGGCGGCCGGCGATCCGCAGGCGCTCCCGCTCCTCGATCACGTGCTGGCTCGCCACTGGGCATCGGCCGGGTGGAGCGCACCCGCGGTGATCATCTATCCGATACAGATCTTCGCCGCCGGGATGGCGGGCGACACCGGTCGTGCCATGGACCTGCTCGACGAGTGCCGGAACATCTGCGCGTCGCTGGGCGAACGCTGGGCCTTGTCGTGGGCGTTGAACGCGGTCGGCATCGTGTGGCTGACAGCGGGCAACCTGCGGCAAGCGGCAGTTCACCTGGGTGAGTGCCTCCGCGTCAAACGTGACGTGACCGACCAGCTGGGCTACCCGTTCGGGGTGGATCTCCTGTCGTGGGTCGCTGCCGCGGAGGGCGACTGGACTCGGGCGGCCGTGCTGCAGGGGGCGGCGGACAAGATGTGGGAGCCGATCGGCAGACCGCTGTTCGGTTTCGACCTCCTGCTCGACCAGAGGCAGAGCTGGCGGACACGAACTCGCGAAGCACTCGGGGAAAGCGCCCACCAGGACGCCCTCCAGCGGGGTGCCCGCATGACCCCGGAACAGGCCATTGCCTGCGCACTGGGCGAATAGCCCCCAGGCCTGTTCAGCTCAGCCGGGCAAGCGCTTCCGGCACCGTCGACACGACGTCCGCGGCCGGCAGCGGCGGCCGGCGCACGATCACGACCGGAATCCCGCGCGACCGCATCAACCCCAGCTCACCGTCCACAGTGAACGGCCCACACGACATCAGTACCTCGATCCGTTGCGCCATCGGCGTTTCGGCGGTTCGACCATCCGTGCCAGAAACCACTGCGGGCACGAAGCGAACTCGGCGAGGTCCTGCCGCCCGGTGGTGAGGAGCCACTACCCGTCCTGAGCAGTGAGGTGGATGAAGGGCGCCTTCATAAACCTGGGGTGGATGAAGGAGCCCTTCATCCACCACGACAAGGGCTCAGTTCCAACTCTTGATCGAATCGCCAACCTCGCAACCTGGTTGACGGCCGAGCGACTTTGCCGGCGCCCTGCACCTCACCAGACGAGCTGCGAACACGAATTCCGGCTACCTGCCGAGCTGGATCAGCTCACGTTGAGGGAGCGAGGATTTCGAAGCGTTCGACCATGGCGGTGAACAGCGCGTCGTCTTCCTCGGGCACCGACGAACCGCAGCCCAGAGCGAAGCGATCGGCGCCGCGGACAACGATGTACTGGCGGACCGCCCAGACCCGGCCCGCATCGTGCTTGGCGCAGTCCACAGGTCTGGTGCGCGCTCGTCCCAGCCCTGTGGAACGCGCTTGAAGTGCTTGTTCGCTGTCATCAGGCCCTCGGCATCACGGCACTGTCCCCCGGCAAGCAGCCCGTGACGGGCAGATGACCAGCGATCCGAGGAGTGAGATCCCCACAGGCAACACGACGCCGGCCGGATCGGATGTACATCAGGACAGGCACGACTGCTGATCAGATGTACGAGGTCAACACCAACAGGACCGAAAGGGACCTGCATGAGAACGAAGTTCTCCGCTTTGCCGGCACTGCTGGTCACCACGCTGTTCGTTCTGCCGCCCGCCTTCACCCCGCGGAACGAGGGCTTCGACGTCAACGTCTACAACGGGACGGGGCGCTGGATGATGGTCAGCGAGGTCGGACACGACCAGGCCCCCGGAGGCAACTGGCGCCGGCTGCGGCCGGGCCGCTGGTCGCGGTCCTACACCGGCATCGACGACGTCGACCAGCTCCAGGTGCCGGGATGCGGACTGCTCTCTCAGGGGCGCTGGTACCCCGCCGGCACCTGGGCGCACGTCCACGGCTGGACACCGGTGGTCTACGTGTGCAGCGTGACCTGCTGAGGCGAACTCGACGCGCTCACCGAGACGACCTGGCGTTCTCCAGCCAGATGGCGGCTTCCTCCACGGTTCGCACCACCTCGGCGGGCGGAAGCGGTGGCCGCCGCACGATCACGACCGGGATCCCCAGCTGCTCAGCCGCTTCGAGCTTGGCCGACGTCATCGACCCGCCGCTGTCCTTGGTGACCAGCACGTCGATCTCCCGCGACCGCATCAGCGAAAACTCACCGTCCACAGTGAACGGACCACGCGACAGCAGCACCTCGATCCGTTGCGGCATCGGAGGTTCCGGCGGCTCGACCATCCGTGCCAGGAACCACTGCGGACACGCGGCGAACTCCGCGAGATCCTGCCGCCCGGTGGTGAGGAAGATCCGCTCACCGGGCAGATTCCGCGCAGCCTCCGCGACACCGTCCACCCACAGCCATCCGTCCCGAGGGGTGAACCCGGGCCGTCGCAGGATCAGGAACGGCACACCGACCCGCCCACAGGCTTCGAAGGCGTTGGCCGTGATCTGCCGCGCGAACGGGTGCGTGGCGTCCACGACCGCGTGGATGTCGTTGTCCCGCAACCACTGCGCGAGCCCGTCCACCCCGCCGAACCCGCCGATGCGCACCTCGCCCCTGGGCAACCGGGGATTGGTCACGCGACCGGCGAGCGACGACACCGCCTCGACGTGCCGCGCCAGTTCGCGCGCCTCCCCCGTCCCTCCCAGTATGAGGATCATCGAACGCGAGTGGCCGAGTACAGGTGGCTGTCGGGGAACTGCGTGGCCCCCAGCGTCCGCCCCACGACGATCACCGCGGTCCGCTTGATCCCGGCGGCCTCGACCTGCGCGGCGATGTCGTCCAACGTCCCTCGCAACACCACTTCGTCCGCCCGCGAGGCGTAGGCGACCACCGCGACCGGACAGTCCAGCCCGTAGTTCGGCACCAGCTCGGCAACCACGTCGGAAATCCGCTGCACGGCAAGGTGCAACACCATCGTCGCGTGACTGCGACCCAACGTGTCCAGGTCCTCACCGTCAGGCATCGGCGTGGCGCGCTGGGAAGTCCGCGTGAGGATCACCGTCTGTCCCACCCCGGGCACAGTCAGTTCACGCTGCAACGACGCCGCCGCAGCCGCGAACGCCGGCACGCCGGGCGTCACGTCGTAGTCGATCCCCAGTGCGTCCAACCGGCGCATCTGCTCGGCCATCGCGCTGAACACCGCTGGGTCGCCGGAGTGCAACCGAGCCACGTCCAGCCCCTCGGCGGAAGCCGAGGCGAGCTCGGCGACGATCTCGTCCAACGTCAGCGACGCGGTGTCGACGAGCCGTGCCCCCGCGGGGCAGAAGTCCAGCAGCTCCACCGGCACCAGCGCACCCGCGTACAGGCACACCGGCGAAGCGGCGATCAGGTCCCGCCCGCGCACGGTGATCAGATCAGCGGCCCCCGGACCGGCGCCGATGAAGTGCACGGTCACTTGGTCACGCTCCAGGTCGTCACCGGCAGGTGCGGCCGCCACCCGGTGAACTTGCCGACCGCCGACCCGCGGTTCACCGCGATCCGCACGAGGTCACCGCCGAGCCGCGCGTACCACTGCGCCACCACGGCCTCCGACTCCAGCGTCACGGCGTTCACGACGAGCCGGCCGCCGGCCCCGAGCGCGTCCCAGCAGGTCTGCACCACGCCGGGGACCGTCAGCCCGCCGCCGATGAAGATCGCGTCCGGCTTCTCCAGCCCCTCCAACGCGACGGGCGCCCGTCCGATGTGGACCTCGACCCCCGGTACGCCCAGCGTTGCCGCGTTGCGCTGGATCCGTTCAGCGCGCACCGCGTCCTGCTCCACCGCGATCGCACGGCACGTCGGATGCGTCCGCGCCCACTCGATCGCGATGGATCCCGACCCGGCACCGACGTCCCACAGCACCTGTCCGGGCAACGGTGCCAACGTCGACAGCGAAATAGCCCGCACCTCACGTTTGGTCAACTGGCCATCAGTCTCGTACGCGTCGTCCGGCAACCCCGGCACCCGTGAATAGGCGTGCCCGGTGTACTCGGCAGCGATGACGCACAGCGGATCCGCTTTCTCCCCGGACCACTGGTAGACCCGCTCGGCGGGCCCACCCAACTGTTCGAGCACTGTAATCGGCCCAGCCAGTTCCGCAACGGTTTGCGGGTCACCACCCAATACCAAAATCCGGCGCCCCGGCGTCAGCGCGGGCCGCAGCAGGTCAGGCGACCGCCCGACCAGCGACACGACCTCGACCTCGTTCAACGCCCACCCGAGCCGCGCACAGGCCAGCGACACCGACGACGGGTGCGGGATCACCGTGACCCGCGAGCCCAGCAATCGCACCAAAGTGGTGCCGATTCCGTGGAACATGGGATCGCCCGATGCCAGCACGCAGACGTCCCGGTACTTCTCGAACAGCCCCGGCAGAGCGGGAACCAGGGGCGACGGCCACGCGACGCGCTCGAAATCGCCAGGTACGAGATCGAGCTGCCGCCGGCTTCCCATCAGTACACGTGACCGGGAAACCGCCTGCTGCGCTGCGGGCGAGAGCCCGTCCCACCCGTCGGCTCCGATGCCGACAACGACGACGTCAGAGGGTTCCGGTGACACGCCGCACCTGAATCTCGATCACCACACGTGTCGGGTTGACCCGAGGCTGCCGGTACCGCACGGCATACCGCCGCACCGCCTCCTCCACGGCCTCCGGCTCGTCCCGCACCACCGCGGGACCCTCCAACGTGGACCACCGCCCACCGTCCACCTGGCACACCGCCGCGTACCCGGCCCGCCGCACGTGCTTGACCTTCCACGACCCGCCGTCCGTGATGATCCGCGCCACGCCGGCCTCCAGGTCGAGCGTCACCCCGACCGGCACGACGTGCGGCGTCCCGTCCGGACGAACGGTCGACAGCGTGCACAGGTGCCGCTCGGTCCAGAACTCGGCGAACTCGGCGCCCCGCTCGATCGACATGCCTTGAATCATGCACAAGCGGCGGTCGTGAACGAAAATCGCCGCACCAGCGGCAGCCATTTCCGGTACGCGGAAAGATCGTCCGGCACGGACAGGTCGCCGACGAGCCGATCCATCTCCTGCCGCCAGTCCCGCCCGCTCTCGATGGCGTCGAAAAGCGCGTCGCACTGGCCCGACCGGCCGACCAGCACGGCCAGCAGCACCAGCACGACCTTGTAGTCGACATTCAGGAACGCGTCCGTCTCCGAAGGTGCCATCCGGGCCTTGACCAGCCGATAAAGGTTCACCAAACGCTTGGCGGCACGCGGTGTGCGCACCAGCGGCGACAGCTGTTCGAGGTACAGCAGCTCCGGCCCGCTGAACCGCATGCCGCGCGGCGTCAGGTCGTAGGACGCGCCGGGTGTCTCCTCGACCGGCTCGCGCCGGCCGGAGAGGAGGACGGGCACCCCGGCCCGCAGGGCATCGGCCGGCGTGACGTGCGTCGCCTCCCCGGCCTCCTCCGCCAGGTCGGACACCAGCCGCCGGAACCCCGGCCCGTCCATCGGCCTCAGCGCGAACGACACCTGGAAGATCTTCTCCAGGTAGTCGACGGGGTCGTCCAGCATCTCGGTGTAGTGCTCCTTCAACGCCCGCAGCAACCACCGCGCGTCCACGCCGACGACCACCACGAACACCGGTTGCGCGAGCAGCAGGTGCACCGCCTCCAGCACTTTGATCACGACGGGCGGTGGGCACCGGTCCAGGTCGTCGATGTACAGCACGATCCGTTCCGGCCCGGCCGCGGAGTGGGCCAGGATCGCCGCGAACATCTCCAGGTCCTTGCGCACCAGTGACACCACGCCCAGGTGCTGCCGGTAGTCGCCGTCGCGGGTCCGCGCGTACTCGGTGACGTCCGGAGCGAGCTCGCCGATCGACCGTTCCAGCCCCTCGATCTCCTCGTCGAGCTCGGCGAGCCGGGAGTCCAGCGGGTCCTCGCGGTCCTTGAGCTCGCGGAACCACGTCACCGCCTTCGCCGCGCGGGCCAGCACCGGTGTCGCGGCAGCCACCGACGCGGCGAGCACCAGCGGCCATTTCACCGAAACGAAGAACAGCCCGGCCACCACCAACACGCCCAGCACGAGCGTGACAACAGCCGCCCGATCCCGGCGAACCTGCCCCCACACGAACTCCGGCACCTTCACACCGGGCGCGACGAACGTCAGATCCCCCTCGCTGAGCTGCTTCGACAGCTTCCGCCGCGCCGACCCGAGCGTCTTCTGCTGCCTGGCCGCGACCGCCATCCGTTCCAGCCGGACCGTCGCCAGCCGATCGGCCAGCGACGTCTTCTCCTTGCGCTGCTCGGCGAACTCGTCCGCGATCCGCTCCAGGTCGTGCGTCGACCCGTCGGCGAGGTTGTCGAAGATGTGCGTCGCGAGCGACGCCCACAGGTCCGCCTCGACGTAGTGCCACGCGTTGAACCTGATCTGCCGCACCGACGCGCAGTACACCGAGTGGTCCGCCGCGGCCGACCGCCGCGCCAGGTCGTCGATCCGCGCCTCCATCTGCCGCATGAAGAAGCTCTTGCCGCTGCCCCAGTTGCCGAACAGCCCGATCGACAGCGGCGGCTTGATCAACCGCGAGGCCGCCAGGTCGGCGAGCATCTCGACGTCCGCGGCGATGCCCAGCCGATCCACGCCCTCGTCGACGTCCGGCCGGTAGCCCGCGTGCGTCCGGATGGGTCCGAGCTCGCGCACCTGGCTCAGGAACTCCGGCACGGTGTCCACCTCTGGCAACCCGGGGTAGAGCCGGCGCACCGTCTCCTTCTCGTCATCGCTGAGGTAGATCGACACCCGCACGACCACCGCGTCATGCGCCCACAACGGCGGCAGCTCTCTCGTGTTGACCGACGTGAACACGATGATCCATCGTGGTGTGCTCAGATCCATGTGCGCAGGCGCCGAGCCCCAGTCGATCCACAGCACCGAGTCCGGGATGGCCGCCTCGCCCTCCGCGGGGCTGACGACGATGGGCTTGTCCGGAAGCATCCGCAACAACGCCTCGTAGACGGCCCTGCGCGCACCGGCGCCGCCCGGCTCGGTCTGCACGACCACCACCCCGGGCCGGCGCAGCGCGCGGTCGAGCAGGATATCGACATCGCGCGGCAGGTAGACGCTGGGAGAACCGCTCGGCTCCCTCAGCAACCTCGTCCGGTCGACGTCCCGCACCCAAGGAAGATCATCCGCCACACCGACGATTGTGGCGGATGATCCCCCGGCGACTACGGGTAGTTGACGACGTTCACCGGCACCGTGCCCGAAGGCGTCACCGCCCCCACGTCGTTGACCACGTGGGTGATCGTTCCCCGGTAGTTCAACGACACGGTCAGCAGGTCGTGCAGCCGCACGCCCGACCGGTTCGGCACCTCGAACGCGTGCTCGGCCCGCACCGACGGGTTGGTGTCGAAGAAGCAGTAACTGCCCAGCCCCCACGCCTCGTGCGTGGTGACGTTGTCGCCGACCTTGTAGGCCGCGTACCCGGTGACCCCGTTGGGCGCCATCCACGAGGCCTGGTTGGGCACGTCGTACGGCATCTCGTTCTGGAAGAAGATCGTCCGTCCGCCCTGCCCGTTCCAGATCACCTGGTACTTCTGGTAGTGCTCCACGAACAACCCGGTGGCCAGCACGTTGTTGCCGTTGACGAGCACACCGGTGTCACCGACCGCCTCGTTCCACCCGTACGTGCCGGCGTTGCCGTGGTCGGCCCGCCACGCCCAGGTGTGGTCGATGATCGTGTTGCTGCTGTTCACGACCAGGCTGGTGGTCGCCTTGCCCGCCACCGCCCCGCCGACCCGGAAGAACACGTCCTGCAACGTCGTCGGGTTGCCCGCGTGCGACGCCGACGAGCCCGACGGTCCCACGGTCAGCAACGCGTCCGAACGAGTGGTCCCCGCGTCGAACAGGAGACCCTTGATCCGCACGCCGTCGACATCAGCGACCTGCATGGCGTTGACCCCGTTGTCCGGCACGATCGTCGCGTACCCGATGCCGAGCACGACGGTGTTCGGCCGGGTCACCTGCAGCGTCTGGTTCACGTGGTAGATGCCGGGCGTGAAGAACAGGTCACACCCCTGCGCCAGCGCCGCGTTGATCGTCGAAGCCGTGTCACCGGCCTTGACGACGTAGAACTGGCTCATCGGCACCGACGTGCCCGGCGTGCCACCGTTGAGCCACGACGCCCCGGAAGCGTTGGTGCGCAAGGACGGCAGGAACACCCGATACTTCCCGCTCTCGAAGTAGAGGTAGGGAACGTCGCGCGAGACAGGCGTCGTCGCCAGCGTGGTCTCGGGCGGCGAGGGGAACGTGTTGGCCGGCGCTCCGGGAGTTCCGGAGAACACCATGTTCCACACACCGCCATCCCAACTGCCGTAGTTGGAATCACGCGTGTACCACTGCTGCTGCGAGATGGACGCCGTCTGCCCCGACACCCGCGTATCGGCTGTGTAGCCACCACTCGCGTACCCGTAGGAAGCCGGGTAAAGCGCCAAGTTGCCGCGCACGTCCATGCGGCGGAACGGAGCCGCCTGCGCCACGGCCCACCGGTCGGTGCCGCTGCTCGGGTTGACCGCCATGTTCTCGGCCGACCGCCAGAAGTTCTGCAGCGCAACACCCTTGTCCGACTCGTTGAACGCGTCGACCGTGATGTCACCGTTGATCACGACGTCACCTGGGTTGCGCCCAAGGCCCGCAACGGACGTGTAGTAGCCCACGTCGTCATGGATGTTGTACGTGCCGGGTTTGAACAGGTGCGCGACCCGGCGCGGCGCCATCTGTGCCGTGAGCGTGTCCTTCTGCGCGTTGAAGTCCGCGTCGAGCTGCGACTGGATGCTCGCGGCGGACATCGACGGGTCGAAGATCCGCGTGTTCGGCCCGAAGTCCGGGTTGTCGGACTGAACACAACCCTGCTGCGTGCCGATCGTGTAGGTCGCGCTCGCCACCGCCGAGTTCGTGAGACCGGACTTGATCCCGATCGCGTTCACGGTCCTGGTGCCGGGAACGGAGATCGGCCCGGTGTACACCGGAGAACTCGCCGTGGGCGTGGAACCGTCCACTGTGTACCGGATGGACGCCCCGGCGGTGGCCGTCGAGATCGTCACGGTCTGCGCGGACGTGTAGGACCCGCCCGGCGGGCTGAACGTCGGCGTGGCGACCTGCGCGGGCGCGCTGCCGTGCGTGTACGTGAAGTGCGGCGTGTCGTACTGCGGGCCGCTCTTCTCGTAGGTGAACCAGTACTCGATCTGCGTGCCGGACGACAGCGACCCGACAGTCTTCTGCCAGGTCCCGGCGTTGTTGGTCATCCGGAAGTTCTGCTGGGGGATGTTGGTGATCAGGTAGTGCACGTCGACGTAGAGGGCAGGGGTCGTCGGCGTGAAGTCGATCCTCGCCTGAGTGGAGTCCAGCGCCGTCACGGATTGCGTGTAGTCCTCGGCCGCGGACGCGGCATTGGACGACGCCAGTGACGACAGGGCAGTCGCTGCGGCGGCCAGGCAGGCCAGCCATCTCACCTTTGAGAGCGCTCTCACACACGGAACGGTAAGCGGCCGGAGACTTTTGAACAAGCGACGTTTTCACCCGAACGAGCGGCTTCTTGTTTTGGATTCAAGCCATAGCGTCGACCCATGACTGCTTCCACCGCGTACAGCCGGGACCTGGGAGACGAGCTCCGCCGACTCCGCGAGACCTGCACTGGTCTCAACGGCCACCAGTTGGCCAAGAAGCTCGGCTGGGACCCCAGCAAGGTCTCGACCATGGAGCACGGCAAGTACCGCGCGAGCGAGATCGACTTGATCCAGTACTTGTCCATGTGCGGCAAGGACATCGACTTCGTGACGGAGTTCAAGCGCCGCTACCAGTACGCGTTCGACGAGTACATCGTGCAGTCGTCCGGCAACCTTCGGACGGTCGGGATGGCCGAGTCCACAGCCAGCGCGATCACCAGCTACGACACGATGCTCGTGCCGGGCCTCTTTCAGACGACGGAGTACGCCGAGGAGGTCTACTACGCGAACGGATCGGTCGCGGAGGAGCGGATTCCCGAACTCGTGCAGTGCCGAACGGACCGCCAGGCAATCCTGGAGCGACACAATCGGCCGGATTGCGTGTTTTACATCCATGAGCTAGCGCTGCAGCAGCCGATGGGCAGCGACGCGGTGATGCAAGCCCAGTACGAACGGCTGCTCTCTAAAGCACACATGATCCGAATCGTGCCCGCCGAGGTGACCGTGATGTCGGCTGGCTTCATGCTGTGGGAGTACGAGAAGTCCCGGCCGGTCGCTTACAGCGAGTCGGAGTTCGCCCGCGTGTTCGTCCAGGATCTCGGTGCGATCGCCAAGGCCAGGCAGTACTTCAAGCAACTGGAGAAGGTCGCCCTCGACAGGGAGCGGACGCGCAGCAGGCTTCGGCAGTACCTCCGCCAGCCTGTCGGAGCTGGATGATTCCCTTCCTGAGGTAAGCGCGCACGCAGCGTCCTCAGTCATCGCGAGCTCAAACGCTGTCAACCGTCCGGGAGTCGAAGAACGCGAGCGGCGACGTCCTCGCGTTCTCGGCCCCTGCCTGGACAACGCTGATCAGGTCCCTCGGCTCTCGTTGAGGTAGTTGTAGATCGTGTAGCGGGTGACCTCCAGGACGCCCGCCAGATGGTCGACCGAGTCCCGGATGAGGAAGAACCCCGCCTCGTCCAGGACTCGCACGACCTGCGACTTGTGCACCTTCTTCATCAGCTCGACCGGCACGCCCACGTCGGCGATGGCCTTCTCGACCAGCACCCGTTGCAGCGTGTCCACGTCCTGCGGAAACGACTCGACCGGCCCGGACGCCTCGTGCGCCGCCAGCTTGTTGACGCACAAGCACCCCACGGCCACACCGTTCGCATCGCGCACGAAGGTGGTCGACGACCAGATGGCCCGCCCGTCCGGCGCATAGGTCTCGTAGCCCGGCATGTCGGTGGTCGTCCCGCGCCGCACGAGCCCCAGCAACAGGTCGGTCATCGGCCCGCCCACCTGCCGCCCGGTCAGCGACCCGGCGATCGCGATGATCGAGTTCGGCAGCCGGGACAGGTCGTGCACCACGACCTCGGTGTCCGGACCCAACGCGGACGCGAGGCTGTCGACCGTCGGCACCAGCGCCGACAACGCGGCCGGAACCGGCGACGAAACACCCCCGGACAACGACTTCAGCGCGGCCCGCACGCGTTCGAGCGTCCCGCGCGTGGTCGTGGCGTGCGGCGACAACCGCACGTGCTCCGGCCGCACGGTCGCCGTGACGCCGAAGGCGTTCAGGGCCTCCCCCACCACCGAAGCAGCCTCGGGCATGGTGAACGCGAGGATCCCCGCCCGCCGCTCCCGCGCGGACACGATCTTGCCACCGCACGACAGCACGATCTCCTCCAGCTCGGAGACCACCTCTGACACGGCCGCGTCCAGGGCACCCACCCCGGCCAGCTCGACCAGTTCCAGCGCCTCGGCAAACGCGCCCGACACCACCGGTGAGAGGTTCGTGATGTTCCAGGACGCGGCATCCGGCGCGGGCTCGTGCACGGAGTCGTCGAACAGGCCCGCGTCGACCGCACCCGTCCACCCGGACAAAACAGGCCTGAGCCGCTCCAACGCCCGGTTCGACAACACCACGAACCCGGTGCTCCACCCGGCGCGCAACCACTTCTGCCCGCCCACGACCAGCACGTCGGCGAGCTCCCACGGCTCGTCGACCACACCGAAGCCCTGGATGCCGTCCACGATCAGCAACCGGTCGCCGACGACCTCGCGCAAGGAAGCCAGATCAGCCCGGTAACCGGTGCGGAAGTCCACAGCGGACACCGACAGCGCGGACACCTCCGGCGTCAGGCGCGTCGCGACAGCCGCCGGCGCCACCGGTCCGTCCAGCACCACCGACGGCAGCCCGGCCCGCACCCACGGGTAGGTGTTGGACGGGAACTCCGACGCCGAGTACATGACCGTCCCGGACAGCCCGAACGCCGCCTGGAACAGTCCGATCGACGTGTTCGGCACCAGAGCGACGTGATCGGTGTCGGAGCGGCACAGCCGGGCGACGGCGGCCTTCACCCGTTGTTCCTCGCGCATCAATGTGTCCACTGTGGACGGACCGGCCAGCGAGGCCTGTTCCATCAGCCGCGAGGTGGCCGTGACGACCGCCAGGGACGGCGGGCCGAAGCGGGCGAAGTCGAGGTACCCCTCCGGTTCGCGGAACTGGGCGAGGTACGAGGTGTCGATCAACTTAGAGCACCTTTGCGAGGAACTGTTGCGTGCGCGGCTGTTGTGGATTGTCCAGCACGTCCGCCGGTGTGCCGCTCTCCACCACGGCGCCGTCGACGAGGAACACCACGCGGTCGGCGACCGAGCGGGCGAAACCGATCTCGTGAGTGACCACGATCATCGTCATGCCGTCGCGGGCCAGCGAGGTCATCACGTCGAGCACCTCGCCGACCAGTTCGGGGTCCAACGCGGACGTGGGCTCGTCGAACAGCATCAGCTTGGGCTTCATCGCCAGAGCGCGCGCGATCGCAACACGTTGCTGCTGGCCACCGGACAGCTGGGCCGGGTACGCCTCCGCCTTCTCGGCCAGCCCGACCCGTTCCAGCAACGCCAGCGCCTCCGCGCGCACCTCGCCGCGGTCGCGCCGCAGCACCTGGACCGGACCTTCCATGACGTTCTCCAGCGCCGTGCGGTGCGGGAAGAGGTTGAAGCGCTGGAACACCATGCCGATGTCCCGCCGCTGGTGGGCGGCCTCGCGTTCGCGCAGCTCGTGGAGCTTCCCGCCGTGAGCGCGGAACCCGACCGGCACGCCGTCGACCCAGATCCGGCCGGCGTCGATGGTCTCCAGGTGGTTCACGCACCGCAGGAACGTCGACTTCCCCGCGCCGGACGGCCCGAGCAGGCAGACGACCTCGCCGCGCTCGACCTCCAGGTCGATGCCCTTCAGCACTTCGGTGTGGCCGAACGACTTGCGGACCCCTACCGCCTCAACGAGGGCCATACGCACGCTCCAGGTAGTGCTGCCCGACCGACGCGAGGGACACCAGCACGAGGTACCAGGCCGCAGCGGCGAACAGGGTTTCCATGATCTCCAGGTTGCGCGAGGAGATGTTGTTCGCGGCGTGGATCAGCTCCAGGAAGGCGATCACCGACGCCATCGAGGTGCCCTTGATCATGTTGATGAAGTTGTTGCCGGTCGGCGGGATGATCACGCGCATCGCCTGCGGCAGCACGACCCTTCTGAGCGTGGTCATGGGCGTCATGCCGATCGACTTCGCCGCCTCGGTCTGACCGGCGTCCACGCTGCTCAGGCCCGCGCGGACGATCTCGGCCATGTAGGCGCTCTCGTTGAGCCCCAGGCCGAGCAGTGCCGCGACGAACGCGGTCATGACCACGTTCGTCGGCACGGTGAAGAGCATCGGGATGCTGATGTTCTTGAACACCAGCGCGAGGTTGAACCAGATCAGGATCTGCAGCAGCACCGGCAGCCCGCGGAACAGCCAGATGTAGCCGACCGCGAACCAGCGTGCGACGGGGTTCGCGCTCAGCCTCATCAACGCGATCACCACGCCCAGCACGATCGCGCCGCCCTGCGCGGCGACCGCGAGCACGATGGTGTTCAGCAGGCCTTCGAGCATCACGGGGTGCGTGAAGAACCCCGGCACGTCCTCCCACTGGATCTGCGCCTCGGCCATCGCCCAGCCGAGACCGGCGACGACCAGCACGATCGCGGCGCCGCTGAGCCACCGGCCCGGGTGACGCAGCGGCACCACCTCAAGATCACTTGCCATTGATCGCGGCCTTGGTGATCGCCCCCTGCTTGATGTCCCAGGTGGTGAGGATCTTGGTGTAGGTGCCGTCGTCGATCAGCGCCTGCAACGCGCCCTTGATCGCCTCGGACAGCTTGGCGTTCTTCTTGTTGACGCCGATGCCGTACGGGCCGCCGTTGATCGGCGGGAGCTGGACGACCTCGAAGTACTTCCCGTCACCGGCGGTCTTCGCGACGTACACGGCGGTCGGCAGGTCGTTGAGGATGGCGGCGACGCGGCCGGTGCGCAGCTGGTTCTGGTTGCCGGTGTCGCTGTCGGTGACGCTGAGCTCGACCTTGAGCTTGCCCGCCGCGACGCACTTCTCGCTCTGCTGCTTGGCGAACTGCTCCTGAGAGCTGCCGAGGTTCACCGCCACACCCTTGCCGCACAGGTCGTCCGGGCCTTTGACCTGGGACGGGTTGCCCTTCTGCACCATGATCGTGATGCCGGACGTGAAGTAGTCGACGAAGTCGATCTTCTGCTGACGCTCGGCGGTGTCGTTCATCGCCGCCATGGTGACGTCCACGCGCCCGGTCTCCAGGCTCGTGATCAGCGAGCTGAACGCCATGTCGCTGTGCTCGGCCTTGAGCCCGAGCTTGGCCGCGATCGCCCTGATCAGGTCGACCTCCGACCCCAGCGGCGTCTTGCCGTCCTGGTCGTAGAAGTTGTTCGGCGGGTTCTGGATGTTCGACCCGACCCGGAGCTTCCCGGCCGACGCGATCTCGGCGGGCACCAGCACGGCGAGCTTGTCGTCCTTCTGGACGCCGGACAGGTCCGACGACGGCGGGGTGCTCGTCTGCGTGGTGTCAGACGTGCCTCCGCAGGCAGCAAGCGTTGCGACGAGCAACGAGGTCACGAGCAGGCGCGGCATCATGGCCGGGACCGTACAACGCCCAGTTGAAGCCGTCCACAAAAAGTTGAAGCCCGCCCGGACGGCCCCGCCAAGCGCCACCCCAGGTGGATGTATGGGGGCCCTATACACCGCAGCTGGGTGTAGACGCCCATAATCCAACCCAAAAACATTGGGAAATGCCCCAACCCCCGGGAGCGGTTGG
>NZ_JBEXJN010000061.1:0-14611 GCF_040609115.1 Lentzea sp. NPDC004782 | reverse complement strand
CGTGGATGAAGGCGCCCTTCATCCACCTGAGGTCGATGAAGGCGCCCTTCATCCACGGCACAACCTGGCGAACTGCCCCACTCGCACGGAGGAGGTGGCCCGGACCCGTCCGGGCCACCGGTCGAGCCTCAGCGGAAGTCGATCCAGTACACGTTGTCAGGATTGCCGGTGTCGCGCGGACGCGGAGCGGGAGGCACTTTCTCCTCACCGATCTGCTGTCCATTGCACTCACTGCCCGAATACAGCGCGGCCTTTATCGACCACTGCCGAAACGGCTTGCCCGAGATGCCCGGGGCGGTCCAGTTCCGGACGTAGGAGTTCCACATCACCAACCCGTCGCGGGCGCTCGCCGGCTGCCCGGTGTTGACACCGGACCGCCAGCGGAAGCACAGGCCGGCCCAGTCGGGGTTCTGCTGACCTTTGTACTGGTAGAACACCGACTGCCCGGCGGTCGGGGCGATGAACCCGACGTACTGGCGGTCGGGGTTGTTGTCGTTGACGGGGTCGTCGGCGTGAGCCGGGACGAGGCCCGTCAGGCCGAGCAGCACGGCGCAGGCACCGGTCACGGCAGCACGGGCCTTTCGCGGAGTTTGAGACACGGGGCTCCTGTCGCGAATTTGACTGGGGTCCAATTCATATCGCCAGGACCGGCAGTCCGAAAGGACTCGCACGCCAGAGATAAGGAACCGACAGGAAATTGTTTGCCCATTGCCGCTCAATTCCGCTTTCCGCATGTCAGACCGAGTCGCGAGCCCCGGCGGGGTGACCGGCGGCACGCCGGGGAATTCTGGAACGGCCGCGTCCGTTGAACGGGGTAGCCCCGGGAACAACGAGGAGGACCCCCATGGCGACGGTCGAGCTGACCACGGAGAACTTCGACGATGTGGTCGGTGGGTCCGGCATCGTTCTGGTCGACTTCTGGGCCGACTGGTGCGGCCCGTGCAAGGCGTTCGCGCCCACGTTCGAGGCCGCGTCGGAGAAGCACGAGGACCTCGTGTTCGGCAAGGTCGACACCGAGGCTCAGCAGGAGCTGGCGGCGACGTTCGGCATCCGCAGCATCCCGACGCTGATGATCGTCCGCGAGGGCGTCGTGCTGTTCGCGCAGCCCGGTGCGCTGCCGGCGAACGCGCTGGACAGCCTGATCCAGCAGGCCCGTGACGTGGACATGGAAGAGGTCCACGCCAAGGTGAAGGAAGCTCAGCAGGGCTGATTCACCGACCCCGGCTGTGGGTACCTGACGTGCATGAACACCGACACGTCGACCGCACAGCTGGTGAATCAGCTGTCCGAGCAGGTGAGCAGGCTCGCGCGCGATGAGATCCGTCTCGCGGTCGCCGAGCTGAAGGACAAGGGCAAGCACGCCGGTGTCGGCGCCGGGATGTTCGGCGCGGCCGGCGTGTTCGCGTGGTGGGGCGGGCTCAGCGTCGTCGCGGGCATCATCCTCGCCCTCAGCCTCGTACTACCGCCGTGGGCGGCCGCACTGATCGTCGCGGCCGCCCTTTTGCTCGTCGCCGGTGTGATGGCGCTCGCGGGACGCGCGCAGGTCCGGCGTGCCGCGCCTCCGGTGCCGCGGCAGGCGATGGACAACGTGCAGCAGGACATCGCGACGATCAAGGAGCGTGCGCACCGATGAGCGACCCCAGGGACGAGCTCCAGAAGGACGTCGAACGCACCCGCCGTGAGCTGGGCGAGACCGTGGAAGCGTTGGCGCACAAGGTCGACGTGCCCGGTCGCGTGAAGGAGCAGGCGCGCGAGACCAAGGTCAGGATGACCAGGGCCACCAGCGAGGCGATCGAGGCGCTGCCCGACCCGGTGGCGGAGCAGGTGGAGAAGGCGCGCCGGCATCCGGCGGCGATCGCGGCGGTGCTCATCACGCTGGTCCTCTTGATCTGGAAACTTTCCAGGAGGAATGGATGAAGTTGCTTTACCGCCCACTGGGAATGCTGCTCGGCGCGTTGGGTGGGTTCCTCGCCACCATGATCTTCGGTCAAGTGTGGAAGGCCGTGGCGGGTGACGAAGAAGCACCGAGCGCGACGATGCGGAACCGCACCTGGCGCGAGGTGCTGCTGGCAGCGGCCTTGCAGGGAGCCATCTTCGGGCTGGTCAAAGCCGTGATCGACCGCGGTGGCGCCAAGGGTTTTCAGAAGCTGACGGGCAAATGGCCCGGTGACGAAGAGGATTGAGCGGGCAGCCCAATCGAGACGCTCTGGTGCACACCAAACGATCCGCAACTTAATCTGGGTCCGGTCGCCTGCGAAAGGGCCAGTGATGACTCGTCAGTTGCGGATTCGTGCGCTGTCGTCGAGGTTCGAGCCGTTGTCCGCGGCCGGGGAGGACCCGGCCCGTTCCCGGCTGGGCGTCGTGCGGTTCGCCGGCACGTCGTTCAACCCGGTGCTGCGGGACGGGCATCCGGAACTGACCGTGCACCTGGCCGAGGACGAGCGGCGCGGTTTCGCCGAGGTCTGGACGAGCTCGCGCGGCGTCGAGTCCGGTGAGCACAAGGCGATCACCTACGCCCACGACGGCGAGTACCTGTTCTGCGCCGGGCGGATTCCCCCGACCGACGAGCACACCTACGCGGGCAGGCTGGCGTTCCGCGCGGCCCTGGAACTGGCCGGGAAGCTCGGCTACCACCACGTCTTCCGGATGTGGAACTACCTGCAGGACCTCAACCCGCGCAACTACCGCGAGTTCCTGCTGGGCCAGGCCGAGGCGTTCGCGAAACGCCCGGTCACGTGGAGCGGCCTGCCCGCGGCGACGGTGGTCGGCTCGCTCGGCGGCGGGATCGCGTTCCACTTCCTGGCCTGCCGCACCGGCACGCCGGTCACGCTGATCTCCCCCAGCGGCGCGCGGGGCGTCTACGTGCACGGCAGGCTGTTCTTCACGGCGCCGTCGCTGGACGACGCCGAGGAGCTGATGAGCGCGGCCAACCTCGCGAACTGGGGCATCCACGACGGTTTCGACCTGCACGACATCACGACGCTGAAGGCCTATGCCCGGCAACCGGGTGAACTCTCGCTGGCGCGGTTCGACTGCGAGACCCGGCTGGACCGCGAGACGAACGTGGCATTTCTGCAGGCCACGCTGCTGCCGGAAGAACGCGACATCGAGTTCGAAGGCGTCGCGGGCTGACCTGCGTACGTTTGAATTCTCAACTATTCTCTGCGACATGCCACAGCCAGAGGGTGCCGAGCTCGACGCGATCCGCGCCAAACGCGATGAGCTGCGCAAGAAATACGTGAAGCCGCTCGACGAGCGCGGCGGCTCGCCCACCAGCGGCGTCCACCACATCGCGTTGATCTGCAAGGACGTCGAGGAAACGATCCGGTTCTACCAGGAGTTCCTCGGCTTCCCGCTGGTGGAGCTCGTCGAGAACCGCGACTACCGCGGCTCCAGCCACTTCTTCTTCGATCTCGGCAACAAGAACCTGCTGGGATTCTTCGACTTCCCGGGCCACGACCACCCGGCGTTCACGGAGACGATCGGCGCCGTCCAGCACCTCGCGCTGTCCACCTCGCCCGAGCGCTTCGACGAGATCAAGGCCAAGCTGGACGACGCCGGGATCGAGTACCTGGGCCCCGACCGCGGCGTCGAAGACAGCCTGTACATCCGCGACCCCAACGGTGTAGGGATTGAGTTCTACCGGGAGGTTCTCGGCGAGTTCGAGGGCACGACTTTGATCAGGTGAGAACGGAGTCGCAGTGGCGCAAGAGGTCAAGGGCATCGTCGCCCGTGGCAAAGGTCTTCCCGTCGAACTGACCTCGGTACTGGTGCCCGATCCCGGCCCCGGCGAGGCCGTGGTCCGCGTGCAGGCGTGCGGTGTCTGCCACACCGACCTGCACTACCGCGAGGGCGGCATCAACGACGACTTCCCGTTCCTGCTGGGCCACGAGGCCGCGGGTGTCGTGGAGTCCGTGGGCTCCGGCGTGACGGACCTGGAGCCCGGCGACTTCGTCGTGCTGAACTGGCGCGCCGTCTGCGGCACCTGCCGGGCCTGCCGCCGCGGCAAGCCCTGGTACTGCTTCTCGACGTTCAACGCCTCGCAGCCCATGACGCTGGCCGACGGAACCCCGTTGTCCCCGGCGCTGGGCATCGGCGCGTTCGCCGAGAAGACGTTGGTCCACTCAGGACAGTGCACGAAGGTCGACCCGTCCGCCCGCGCGGCGGCCGTCGGCCTGCTGGGCTGCGGTGTCATGGCAGGCGTCGGTGCCGCGATGAACACCGGCGGCGTGACGCGCGGCGACTCGGTGGCCGTGATCGGCTGCGGCGGCGTGGGTGACGGCGCCATCGCGGGCGCCCGCCTCGCCGGTGCCGCGAAGATCATCGCGGTGGACACCGACCCGCGAAAGCTGGAGTGGGCCAAGGGTTTCGGTGCCACGCACACCATCAACGCCCGTGAAGTGCCCGACGTCGTGGAGGCCGTCCAGGAGCTGACCGACTCGTTCGGCGCGGACGTCGTGATCGACGCGGTCGGCCGACCGGAGACGTGGAAGCAGGCCTTCTACGCCCGCGACCTGGCCGGAACCGTTGTCCTCGTCGGTGTTCCGACGCCGGACATGAAGCTCGAGATGCCGTTGATCGACTTCTTCTCGCGCGGCGGCGCGCTGAAGTCCTCCTGGTACGGCGACTGCCTGCCGTCCCGCGACTTCCCGATGCTCGTCGACCTGTACCAGCAGGGCCGCTTCGACCTCGACGCGTTCGTGACCGAGGAGATCCCGCTGGACGGCGTGGAAGCCGCCTTCGAGAAGATGCACCACGGCGACGTGCTGCGATCGGTCGTGGTCTTCTGATGAGCCTGCGTGTCGACCACACCGTCACGTCCGGCACGTTCTCGCTGGACGGCGAGACCTTCGACGTCGACAACAACGTGTGGGTGATCGGTGACTCTTCGGAGTGCGTCGTCATCGACGCGCCGCACGACGTGGACGCGATCCTCAAGGTCGTCGACGGCCGCAAAGTCGTGGCGATCCTGCTGACCCACGCCCACGACGACCACGTCCGCGTCGCACCGGACCTGGCCCACGCGACGGGCGCGCCGATGGCGTTGCACCAGGCCGATCACGTGGTGTGGTCGTTGACGCACACGGGCGTGATTCCGCATCTGGCGTTGCAGGACGGCCAGATTCTCACCGTGGCCGGCGAGGAGATCCACGTGCTGCACACGCCAGGGCATTCGCCTGGCGCGGTGTGCTTCTACGTGCCGTCGCTGGGCGCGGTGTTCACCGGCGACACGTTGTTCCAGGGCGGGCCGGGCGCGACCGGGCGGTCGTTCTCGGACCGGCCGACGATCGAGCGGTCGATCAGGGAGAAGCTGTTCGAACTGCCCGGTGACACCGTCGTCCACACCGGACACGGCCCGGACACCACGATCGACGCCGAACGCTTCTAGGCAGGCCAGGGCGGTACCCATTTATCGGTGCCGCCCTACCCACTCAATTCCTCCCCCATTGTTCCGGTGTTCCGCCGGGCGGCACATTCGGTGCGCGCCGCAAGCACGTTCACCGCGGCGAAACCCGAGCAATGGGAGGGTAAAGGAATGTCCAAAACGGACACCCCCTGGCCGAAGCGGGCGGTTGCCCGTCGCCGCAAGTTCACGCTGGCCTCGGCCGCGTTCGCGCTCGTCACCTCGACGCTGGCAGGCCTGCTGGGCGCGGCGCCGAGCGCGAACGCCGAGGACAACAACCCCACGTTCTACCTCGACGGCGGCAACGGCGCGCAAAACTACATCAACTTCATCAACGACATCCGCAGCCGGGTCAGCGACAACAACGGCAGCCAGGTTCCCGGCGCCGGTTGGTCCTACCAGGTCAACCACACGGTCAACGTCTCCACCAGGGACAGCAACGACTTCATCCGGGTCGACGTCCACGCGATGGGCAGCCCGGAGTACGTGCGCATCCAGTTGCGCCGCTCGGACCTGTACATGGTCGGCTGGTGGGGACGCGACGGCGTCTACCGCTACATCGGCACCCAGACCCGAGACGGACAGGACCAGAACCAGGACTCGGGACCGTCCAGCCGCTACGGCGACGGCGGTCCGAACGACCACATCCACTACCCGACCGGGTTCACCGACAACTACAACAGCATCGAGGCAGCCGCGCAACAGGGCCGCGCCGGCCTCGCGATCAATCCCTGGACGGTCAACGGCGCGGTCCACTACCTGCTGGAAGCAGGCGACAGGCAGCGCATGGCCCAGGGTGTCCTCATGATGACCCAGTGGATCTCGGAAGCCGCCCGGTTCCGGCCGCTGCGCGACGAGATCGCCCTGGTCATGAACGACAACGGGAACTACTTCCGCATCCCGCAGGAGTACGCCGACCAGGAGAACAACTGGGGCAACCTGAGCAACCACTTCAACAACCTGCTGCGCCAGCCGCAGGGCGCCCGTGACCCCCAGCCGCTGGAGGGATGGGGACGCATCGCCAACGGTCGTCCACTGCGTTACACCCTGACGACCGCCGTCGCCTACGCGCAGTACGTGCTGTCCACCTCGAACCAGCGCTGACCGAGGACCCCTCTAGAACCGCGGGGGCCGCTTCTCCAGGAACGCCGACACGCCCTCCTCGTAGTCGGCACTGGACGCGGCCTCCGCGTACAGCGCTCGCACGAAGTCGTCCTCGTGCCCGCCGTCGGTGATCGAGTTGATGATCTTCTTCGCGCCCCTCACCGACACCTGCGCCCGTCCCGCGATCTGCTCGGACAGCTCCTTCACGCGGGCCTCGACCGACTCCACGACCTCGTTGACCAGACCGATCCGCAGCGCCGTGGCCGAGTCGATCAGATCCGCCGAGAACAGGATCTGCTTCGCCCACGCCGGGCCGACCACGTCGACGAGCTGCTTGGTGGACGTGAAGCTGTAGACGATGCCGAGCTTCGCGGGCGTGATGCCGAATCGCGCATCCGAAGACGCCACCCGGATGTCGCAGGCGAGGGCGATCTCGCACCCACCGCCGACGCAGAAACCGGAAATCGCGGCAATGGTCGGCTTGTCCAACTGAGCAATGGCGCGTTCGCCGTTGTGCACCGCCTCGCCGTAGTGCGCGGCGCCCGCGGCACCCCGGCGCAGGGTCGAGAACTCGGCGATGTCGGCACCGGCCGAGAAGTGCCCCCCACCGCGGATCACCAGCACCCGGATGCTCTCATCAGCGGAAACGCGCGCCATCAACCCAGGCAGCGCGGACCACATGTCGTAGCTCATGGCGTTGCGCTTGGCCGGGCGGTTGATCGTCAACGTGGCGACCGGACCGGCCGCGGACAGCTCCAGGAACTCGCTCACGTGCCGCACGATACCCATCGGGCTCTGGCACCACGCCCGGTCTCATATGGGAAGAATGCGTTCTCGCCCTTGTAAAGTCCCTTGCCGAAGAAGGGAGGGGTGCGTGACCGCGGCAGGCATCGGCGCCTCCACACTGCGGACGTTCGCGGTGAGGTTGCGCACCAGCGCGCCGGTTTCCGCGCGCATCCTCTCGGAACTCGCGAGTGAGCTCGACCGCGGCGGCCCGGTGGCCGACCTGCTCTGCTCGCACAGCGCCGTGCACAGCCCGTTGTTCGGCATCCAGGCGCTCGCGGGCGTGCGGTTGCTGATGCTGTCGGGCAAGGCGCCGGAGCTGAGCCAGCGGTTCGCCAGCGCGCACGCCGCCGCGATGGCCGGCGAGTCGGACTCCACCGCGCTGCTGGCCTGGCTCGCGGCACGGCGCGCGATCGTCGAGAACGCGGGCGAGATCCTGGCCGCGCTCGACCGCACGGTCCAGCAGCACCAGCCGAAGACCGCCGGGTTCCTCCTCCGCGGCCTCACCATGATCGGCGCGCCCAAGGTCCGGCTGCTGGAGCTGGGTGCCTGCGCGGGGCTGAACCTGATCCTGGACCGCTACCGCTGGTTCGGTCTCGGCTGGGAGTGGGGCGAGAAGGACTCGCCGGTGCGCCTGGCCGCCTCCGGGCCGCGGCCACCCGAGCTGGAGATCGTCGACCGCGCCGGGTGCGACCTGCAGCCGCGGGACCCGCGCGACCCCAAGCACGCGATGATCCTGCACTCGTTCATCCCGCCGGAGCACGACTCGTTGCGGTGGGACCTCGACGACGCGATCGAGCTGGCCGCCAAGGTCGGCGTGAAGGTGGCGCGGTCGCCGGCGGGGCGGTGGTTGCGGGAGAACCTCGTCCCGCCCGACGAGCGCGGCACGTACACGGTGATCTGGCACAGCTCGTTCTGGTCGTACCTGACCGAGGACGAGCGCAACGAGATCGAGACGACGCTGACGGCCGCGGCGGGGTCGATGCCGCTCGCCCGCGTCGCCTACGAGTCGACCGACTTCCGCTCAAACCCCCGGCTGACGGTCACGATCTACAGCTGACCGCTGGAACGCCTCCAGCGCCTCGTCGATCGCGGAACTGTTCCACCGCTGGAGGTTGACGGCCAGCGACACCTGCCGTTCGCCGTCCTCGCTGTGGAACGACCACGTGCCGGCACCCCACACCGAGCCGTCGTGGCCCCAGAAGTCGCCCTTCCGGTGCAAACCGAGCCCGTAGTCGACGGTCGAGCCGTCGAACGCGATTACCGGACCGGTCTGTTGCATGAGCGCCAACGACTCCCGCGACACGATCTTGCCGTCGAGCAGTGCCGCGAAGAACACGTTGAGGTCCTCCACCGTCGAGATCAACGACGCGGACACGCCGACCCACGACATGTCGTAGACACTGTAGTCACGTGGTGGATCCAGCAGGCCGAACAGCGCCTCGTACATCGGCGGGTGCGGCCCCTCGATGCGCGTGCCGGTCGGGAACGTCGTGTTGCACAGCCCGGCGCGTTCGATGACGTTGCGCGTGATCCACCGTTCGGCCGTCAGGCCGGTGACCTCCTCGATCAGCCGGCCCAGCAGCAGATAGCCGGTGTTGGAGTAGGTCCCGGGCGGGACGGGCGGCGCGTCGACACCCAGCTCGATCAGCTCCCGCGGATGGAAGTGCCGGAACTGGTTGTCCTCCAGGCTTTTCGGCGAGCCCTCCAGCAGCGACGGGAAGGCGAGGAACCGGTAGTCGGCCAGGCCGCTGGTCATGTTCAGCAGCATCCGGACCGTGGCGTCCCCGTGCACCGGCGTGTCCAGCTCGATCTGGCCGCGTTCCACCAGGAGCATGATCGCGGCCGCGGTGAACGTCTTGGTGACGCTGCCGATGCGGTGCCGCACGTCCGGTGTGACGTCACCGAAAGCGCCGCGCCACACGGTGCCGTTGTCGCGCACCTCGGCCCACACACCGGGCACGCCGGCGCGGTGGACGGCCTCCAGTTCGGCCTTCATGCCAGTGCCCTCCTCAGGACGTCGCCGATCTCGGCGAACTGGCGCTGGGAAACGTCCGCGGACAGCAGGGCCTGCGAACCGTGGAACGTGCCGGGCCACTGGTGCAGCTCGACCTGGACGTCGGACTGCATGAGCCGCACCGCGTACGCGATGTTCTCGTCGCGGTTCGGGCAGAACTCGGCCGACGCGATGTAGGCGGGCGGGAGGTCCGAGAGGTCCTCGGCGCGTGCCGGTGCCGCGTACGGCGTGGCGGGCTGCCCGCTCAGGTAGTGCTGCCACGCCTGCCCCGCCTTGGCGCGGTTGTACCAGGGCGTTTCGGTGAAGTGCCGGGCCGACCAGCTGGTCAGCCGGTCGTCGAGCCCAGGCTGGTGCAGCAGCTGGAACCGGATCGGCGGCCCCTGCTCGTCCCGCGCTTTCAGCGCGAGCGCCGCCGCCAGCCCGCCGCCCGCGCTGTGCCCGGCGACCGCGATCAGGTCGGGTTGCGGGGCGGTTTCGTGTGCCCACCGCAGCACCGTCCACGCGTCGTCCAGGGCGGCGGGGAACGGGTGCTCGGGGGCCAGCCGGTACCCCACCGAGATCACCGTCGCCTGCGACCGTGCGGCGACCCGCGACGCCCACGGGTGTTCGGTCTCCACGTCACCCATGCACCAGCCTCCGCCGTGCATCCAGATGACCGTGCCGTGCGCCTCGTACGGCCGGTAGATCCGCACAGGCACATCGGGGTCACCGGGCACCAGGCGGTCCTCGACCTCCATGCCGTCCGTCTGCGCCGGGATGCCGGCCGCGAGCGCGGCGAGGATCTGGCGTTCCTTCGCCACGTCGATCAGCTCGGCCTTCGGGAAGAACGGGACGAACGCTTCCAACTCGGGATCCATGCCGTCCATCCTCACGGGCATCGCGGCGCTCTTCAGCCGACGCTCGTCGCGCAATCGGGCCCGTCCGCGCGCCATCCGTCGCTATCGTCGGGGCATGGAGGCGTTGGCGACCCGGCTGTCGAACCTCGACTCGCACGTCGAGGGCGCGATCCGCGTCGTGATGTTCTACGACACCCTGATGCGCCGCCGCGTCGATCTCCCCGCACTGGCGCGGGCTACGGCGGGGCTGGCGGAGTGCGTCGCCGGGATCCGCCTGCACAGCACCGGCAAGGTGGTCCGCATGTCGCCCGCCGGTACCGAAGCCGCTGCGGCGCAACCGACGTCGTCGCGCAGCCCGATCACGCTCGACGACGAGGAGATCGGCGAGGTGTGGCTGGAGCGCCCGGCCGCCTGGCCGCTCGACGAGGTGGTGCTGGACCGCCTCGCGCTCGCCGTCGCGGCGGTGGTCGAGCGATATGGCCCGGCCCGCACCACGATGGCGGATCCCGCGCTGGTGGAGCTGGTGATCAGCGCCGACGGCGACGAGGCGGGGCGGGCGCGGGCGTTGCGGCTGCTGGGGTTCGCGGCAGACCGGCCGGTGCTGGTCGCGGCGGTCTGCTCGGAGCTGGCGCTGGACCGGGTGGCGGCGGCGGTGTGCCCCGCGCACTTGGTGAAGGCAGCACCGATGAACAACACGGGTGTTCTGCTGGCAACCAGCCTCGGTGACTTCCCTCCCGGTGTCCGCGCGGGCGTCGGCGCCGATCCTCACCCAGCCCGCGCCTGGTCCGAGGCCCGGACCGCGCTGCGCTTCACCACCACCCGCACCCCCGTCGTCCACCACGCGGACCTGGGCGCCCTGGCCCTGCTCGCCCACGTCCCGATCGACACCCTGCGCGCCAACGCCGACGTCGCCGCCATCGCCGCACTCTCGGCCGATGACCTCGAAACGTTGGACGCCTACTGCACCACCGGCTCACTCCGCCGCGCCGCCGACCTCCTCCACCTGCACCACAGCAGCGTGTCCCGCCGCCTCGACCAGATCGGCCGCGTCCTGGACGTCTCGGACATCGGACGTGTCCGCTTGGCCCTCGCCGCCTTCCGGCTGTTGTGACGCGTGCCGCAAACGTTTACAGTCTTTTCTGAAACGCCGCCGCCCAACGTTGCCTTCACTGTGGAAGAGGACGTCGAATGGACGGCAGGATCAACCGCCGACTGCTGATGAAAGCAACCGTCGTGGCCACCATCGCCACACCGGTCCTGACCAGGACCGCCCTCGCGGCCGCCGCGGTGCCCGAACTGCCCTGGCCGGCCGCCAACGAGATCGTGCGGAACACGAAGCTCCCGTCGTTCCCCGACAAGAACTTCGACGCGACCGCGTACGGCGCCAAGGGCGACAACAAGACCGACAACACCGAGGCGTTCAAGAAGGCCATCGCCGCCTGCAACGCGGCCGGCGGTGGCCACGTGATCGTTCCGAGCGGCACCTACGTCACGGGCGCGATCCACCTGCTCAGCAACGTCGACTTCCACCTCGAGGACGGCGCGCTCGTCAAGTTCTCCGGTGACGCCTCGAAGTTCCCGACCGTGCTGACGCGGTACGAGGGCATCGAGTGCATGAACCGCTCCCCCATGGTCTACGCCTACAAGCAGACCAACATCGCACTGACCGGCAAGGGCACGCTCGACGCGGGCGCCACCGGCAGCTGGAACAAGGGCAGCGACCGCGCGTACCTGGAGTCGTTGGTGGCCAAGGGAACCCCGCCGGAGAAGCGCGTGGTTCCCGGTTCCGGCAAGAACATGCGGTCGACGTTCGTCGAGCCGTACGACTGCGACACCGTGCTGATCCAGGGCGTCACCCTGAAGAACCCGAAGTTCTGGCAGATCCACCCGACGCTCTGCAAGAACGTCACGGTCGACGACGTGCACACCGACCCGTCGACGGCCTCCAGCAACACCGACGCGTGCGACCCGGAGTCGTGCGACCACGTCGTGATCTCCAACAGCGACCTGGGCGCGCACGACGACAACGTGGCCATCAAGTCCGGCCGCGACGAGGACGGACGGCGGATCAACGTGCCGTGCCAGAACATCGTCGTCGTCAACTGCCGCATGAACGGCAACTGGGGCGCCATCACGTGCGGCTCCGAGCAGACCGGCGGCATCCGCAACGTCTACGGCTACAAGCTGAACTGCGTCGGTGCCACCAAGTTCGCCCTGTACGTCAAGTCGAACACCAAGCGCGGCGGCTTCTCGCAGAACATCAACCTGGACAGCGTGTCCGGCGTGTTCGAGCGCTCGTTCGTCTACGTCACCACGACCTACAACTCGCAGACGGGCAGCTACGTGCCGAAGTTCGGGCCGTTCTCCCTCTCGAACTGCAGCAGCACCAAGGCGTCCAAGGTGCTCGACGTGTCCGGGCTCTCGCAGGAGCACGTGAAGGGGCTGGAGCTGAAGGACTCCAAGTTCACCGTCAGCTCCACCACCAACACCGTCAAGAACGTCGACGGCCTGAAGTTCACCAACGTCACGGCGAACGGCAAGCCGATGAACGGCTAGCGCCGTGACGGTGGATGAAGGGCTCCTTGCTCCACCTGGTGTGGATGAAGGGCGCCTTCATCCACGTCACCACGCGCCCGGCGAGGCCTGATCGCACGGTGCGCGGCAGCGCGGCAGATCCGGTACGCCCGGCGAGAGCGGCGAACCCGACGGCATGAACGCGTCGCCGCTCAAGTTCCTGGCCTTGCTCATACTGGACCCGGTGCCGCGAGGCGCCCTGCTGGACGCCGGAAGACGCGGCGAAGGTTGCCGGTGACGGCACTACCCTTGAGCGGCCGGCCGCACGACGACCTCGTTCACGTCGACGTCGGCCGGCTGCTCGATCGCGAACGCCACCGCACGGGCGATCGCGTCCGGGGAGATCGCGATCTCGTCCCGCATCGCCGAGATGCGCGCCCGCACGTCGGGATTGCTCGACGCCTCCGCGAAGTCCGTGTGCACGAACCCCGGGAACACCGTGGTCACCCGGAAAACGCCGTTCGACTCCTGACGCAGACCCTCGCAGATCGCGCGGACGGCGACCTTGGTGCCCGCGTAGACCGCCATGGTCGGCACGACGGTGAAAGCCGCCGTGGAGGCGGTGGTGACGAAGTGCCCGGCCTGCTGCTCGCAGAACACCGGCAGCGCGGCCGCGATGCCGTGCAGCACGCCCTTGATGTTGACGTCGACCATCTCGTTCCACTCGTCGACACGCAGGTCGTCGAGCGGCGAGATCGGTCCCGCTCCGGCGTTGGACACGAGCACGTCGAGCCTGCCGAACCGCTCCCGGGCCAGCGCGACCAGGGCGCGCAGGTCCTCTGGCCGCGTCACGTCGGTACGGGTGTGCACGGCGTCGCCGCCGATCTCCTCCACGAGGTTCGCGAGACGGTCCTCCCGGCGTGCCCCGAGCACGAGCCGGGCCCCCTGCTTCGCGAGCAACCGTGCGGTCGCCTCCCCGATCCCGCTGCTCGCACCGGTGATCGCCACGACCTTGCCGTTGATTCCTGACATGGCACCAAGCCTGCGGCGAGCTCAACCTGGTATCCAGAGCCGCCTTATGCTGGAACCGGAGGTACCAGCATGAGCGAACTGGGCGCGTTCCTGCGCAGCCGCCGGGAGCGGCTCGCGCCGGCCGAGGCAGGCCTGCCGCACACCGGCCGGCGCCGCACGCCGGGACTGCGGCGGGAGGAGCTCGCGGTGCTCGCGGGGATCAGCGCCACCTGGTACACGTACCTCGAACAGGGCAGGGACGTGCAGGCGTCCGACCAGGTGCTCGGGGCCATCGCGGCCGCGCTGCGGCTCGACCGGTCCGAAAAGGACCACCTGTTCCGGCTGGCGGGGCGGGCACCGGCGGACGAGGTCGAGGAGGCCCTGCCGGCCGAGGCAGCCGCGGTTCCGGCGCTGCTGCAACCGAACCCGGCGTACATCGTCAACGCCACCTACGACGTGGTGGCCCACAACGAGGCGGCGGCAGAGCTCTTCCCGGTGCTCGAAGGAGAAAAGCCGAACTTCGCGCGCTGGGTGTTCACCGATCCCCAGGCGCGGCACGTCGTGATCGACTGGGAACCGGAGGCGCGCGGCCTGCTCGCCCGGCTGCGCGCGCTCGCGGCCCGGTACCCCGCGCGGTTCGCCGGGCTGATCGACGAGCTGCACGAGGCCAGCCCGCAGGTGCGCACCTGGTGGCCCCGGCACGACGTGCAGGCTCAGCACAGCGGCCGGAAACGCTTGCGGCACAGGCGACTCGGCGCGGTGGACTACGCGTACACGGCGTTCCACCTCGCCGACCAGCCCGACCACACGCTGGTGATCTACGCCGATCCACACCCATTCGAGTGAACGATGAAGGGCTCATTCATCCACCTCAGGTGGATCTGGTGTTTTAACCAGGAGGCGCCTGGGCTTTGACATGGGCACGGCCACCGCTTGATCATC
>NZ_JBEXJN010000060.1:33671-56420 GCF_040609115.1 Lentzea sp. NPDC004782 | reverse complement strand
CCCGCGCCCCCCTTTGTTGTTGCTGGTGCCCCATCTTCCACACGTGGTGGGCCCGGTCCCAATAACCCCCCGACGCTGAGCGGTGCCGCATGCCGAGTATCCGGCGTGGAAGGTCTGGCCTGCCGCCCGGATCGACCGGGTGCCGGTCGAGCGCGTCCACCGGGAAGAGCTCACCGGCTGAGTATGCGTGGCGATATGTGCTGTCGATGTCCATGTCTCCCGTTCGACGCATGGGCAACAGACCCACACGGGGAGGCACACGAAATGGGCAGGGTCTTCACACAAGCCAGCACCTCGATCGACGGCTACGTCTCGGGCCCGGACAACTCCGGCTTCGACAAGCTGTTCCGCTGGCTCCAAGAAGGTGACGTGGCGGTGACGGCACCGACGGGCACGATGACCTTCCACCTCAGCCCGCCCAGCGCCGCGTACTTCAGCGGCCTCATCCAGGCGACCGGCGCACTCGTCGTGGGGCGCAAGCTCTACGACTTCACCAAAGGCTGGGGCGGACAACACCCGATGGGCGTGCACACCGTCGTGCTGACGCACCGGCCGTTGGAGGACAACGAGCACTTCACGTTCTGCAGCGAAGGTATCGAGAAGGCGGTCGAGATCGCGCAGGTCAAGGCGGGCGACAAGAGCGTTGGCCTGAACTCGGGCGAGGTCGCGCGGCAGGCGATCGACGCCGGGCTGGTGGACGAGGTCTTCCTCGACCTGGTGCCGGTGATCCTCGGCGCCGGCACGCCGTTCTTCGCGCCCGGCAGGGGTTACGAGCTGGAAGGGCCGGTTTCGGTCATCGAGGGCAGCGCGGTGACGCACCTGCGGTACAAGGTGAGGTATGCGACTTCGGCAGCTGTGTGAGGCGGACGAGCTGCTGCGCGTCGTCACGCGAGCCCGCGTTCGGCAAGTACCACCAACTCATGATCGAACCGCCGTCAACCGCACCCAACCTGTTCGCAGTTCCTCGAACCTGCGGAAAGTGCTTGTTGATGTCGAGTTGGCGGTACTTGCAGACGCCGGGAGAGCCGGCCACGGGAGTGGCCGGCGGGAGCGGAACTTCCGGGCGGACGCTAGGGCACGATTTCGAGCTGCGCCATCATGCCGATCCACGAGTGTTCGAGGAAGTGGCAGTGGAAGACGTAGCGGCCGGTGTAGGGGCCGAACGTCGCCTGCACCTTCACCGTGTCCCCCGCGATGATCGGGATCGTGTCCTTGAGCCCCGCGTCGCTGGGCAGGGGCGGGCCTCCGTTGCGCTCCAGCACCCGGAACTGGACCAGGTGCAGGTGGAAGTTGTGCTTGACGCCGGTCGGGTCGGAGCTCTTGATCAGCCAGGTCTCCGTGGCGCCGCGCTTGATCGTGAAGTCGACGCGGTCCATGTCGAAGACCTTGCCGTTGATCGTGCCGTCGGGACGGTCGTTGGGCTTGAACAAGAACGCCAGGTCGACCTCGCGGTCCACTGTGGACATGGGCATGACGGGCAGCGGGCGCAGCACGGCCGGCAGGCGGCTGTGGTCGGAGGCGCGGCGCACCACGTCGAAGCGGAGGATCTCTCCCGCCACCGCGTCGGTCACGACGACCTTGGAACCGATCGGGTACTTCGAGAAGTCGATGACGATGTCGGAGCGCTCGGCGGAGGAGAGGACGAGTTCCTCCAGTTCCAGCGTGTTCGCGAGCAGGCCGCCGTCGGAGCCGATGCGGGTGAACTTCTCGCCGGGGATCTTGAGCTTGAAGACGCGCTGGTTGGCGGAGTTGATGAGCCGGAAGCGGTACTTGCGGGCGGCGACCTCGAAGTAGGGCTGCGGAACGCCGTTGGCGAGCACGACCGTGCGCTTGGTCGGGTCGTCGAAGACGACGATGTTGCCGCTGTCGTCGAACTGGATGTCGCGCAACAGGATCGGGATGTCGTACGCACCGGACGGCAGGTTGAGCGCGCGTTCGGAGTCGTCTTCGATGATGTAGGCGCCGTGCAGTCCCAAGTAGACGTGCGCGGCTTCGGTGTCGTGGCTGTGGTCGTGGTACCAGAGGGTCGCGCCCTGCTGGCTGTTCGGGTAGAGGTAGAGGCGGGTGGCGCCGGGTTCGATGACGTCCTTCGGGTGGCCGTCGTGTTCGGGCGCCACGTGGCCGCCGTGCAGGTGGATGTTGGCGGCCTCGTCCATCTTGTTGTGAACCATGACGAGGGTCTTGCGACCGGTCTTCGCCCTGATCGTCGGGCCGACGAACTGACCGCCGAAACCCATGACCGGCGACTGCAGGCCGGGCAGGATCTCGGCGGTCGTGCGTTCGATCGAGAGCTGGTAGACCTCCTGCTTCGCCGTGGACACCAACGGCCTGAGCACCGGCGCCACCGGCATCGGGCGTGTCCACGGCACTATTTCCGGTTTTGTGCCGGTGAACGTCTTGGACTCCTGAAACGTGTGCACGGTGTGCCTCGGGTTTTCATGCCCCTCGGCCGGCGCGAGCAGCTTCGGCACGCCGAGCACACCGGCCGCGAGACCTCCCGCGGCGAGCACACCTCGTCTGTTGAGCATCGCTGTTCCCCTAAGCGCCCCAGGGCGGACACGTCCGTGAGAACGGTTCCGCGACGGTGTGGATGCGGCGGAAACCTACGCCGGGCACTCAGGGGTAACACCTAGTTTCCGAGCTGGGCTCACATGTGCGGAACGGACCGTCTCAAAAGGCCAGTGCGGCCTTCACCGCACGGGTGCGGTCGTCGGCGAGCACCTCGTCATCACCATTCCGAATCGCTTGCACCACTTGGAAAACGACGTCCTCCGGTGAGATCTTGGGCCCGGCCTGGCCGGCCGCCATGTCCGTGTCGATGAAGCCCGCGTGCACGGCGATGACGTTGGTTCCCTGTTCCCGCAACGCTTCCCGCGTCGACTTGGTCAGCGACCACCCCGCGGCCTTGGACGCCGCGTAACCACGCCAGGCCGGACGACCGAGGAACGACAGGATGCTGAGCACGTTCACAATCGCGCCGCCGCCATTGGCTTTCAGAATGGGCGCGAACGCGTCCGTCGTGCGGACGATTCCGAAGAAGTTGACCTCGAATTCTGCCTTGATGCTGTCAACGTCCTCGCCCCCGACGAGCACGCCGGCGTTGTTGATCACGATCGAGACGTCCCCGAGCTCCTCGGCAGCGGCCGCGACGGACGCGTCGTCCGTCACGTCCAACCGAACCGGAACGACCCCTTCGTCCACAACGGACGCCGGGTTGCGCGCACCGGCGTAGACCTCGGCCCCGAGCTTCACGAACTCCCGCGCGAACGCACGGCCGAGCCCGCGATTGGCCCCGGTCACCAGCACCGCCGCACCGTTGATGTCCACCGCTACCTCCTAAGTTGGATTTCCCAACTCACGTTAGCGAGGTAAGTTGGATTTGCCAACCAACTGCTGGGACGGTCACATGAGCCCACGAACCTGCTCCATCGCGAACGCCCTGGAGGTCCTCGGCGAACGCTGGTCGCTGCCGGCGCTGCGCGAGATCTTCTTCGGCAACACCCGCTTCGACCAGATCGCCGCGCACACCGGCGCCTCTCGCGACGTCCTCGCCGCCCGCCTGAAGAAGCTGGTCGCCTGCGGAGTGCTGGAGAAGCGCCGGTACTCCGACCACCCGCCGCGGTTCGAGTACCTGCTGACCGACTCCGGCCGCGCCCTGCACAACCTGATGCTGATGCTCAAGGAGTGGGGCGACGCCTACGTGACCGAGGGTCCCCTCCCTCTCGTGTGGCAACACTCTTGTGGCCACGTACTGGAGCCACGTGTCGTGTGCGCCCACTGCGGCGAGGAAGCAACCCCCGAATCGCTGACCCGCGCGCCCTAGCCGAGAAAGCCGGCGATGCGCTCGTCGAGGTCGTTGTGGCGACGGTTCGCGCGGCGCCGCAGCCCCTTCACCCGATCGACGATCCGCGACGACGACAACGGCCCGATCGCGGCCAGCGCCTCGGCTGTGACCTGGTCGGCCTTCTCGTAGTCGCGGAGCTCCAGATACGCGCCCGTGCCGTCACCCGGTGCTCGGGCAGCGTGCCGAGCGCGCGTTCCAGCAGCGCCACACCCTGCTGCGGACGACCGGTGTCGCGCAGGCACTGGCCGATGTCGGACATCAGATCGGACTCGCCGTAGAAGCTGAGCCAGGCGGGTTCGGTGCCGTTGCGGTCGAACGAGCGCTGGGCGTTGTCGAGCGCTTCGCGGGTGCCCTTGGCGTCGCTGAGGAGGGCCGGGCCATCCAGGTCGCCTGAGCGACGGCGGAGAAGAGGTCCTGCCGGACGGCGTCGGTGTAACTGCCGTGCAACGCGGCCCGCGCCTGGTAGTTCACGAAGTGGATGAGCTGCTGCCGCACGGAGCCACCGCCGTGGCGCCGGTGCATCCCCTCGAAGTGGCGCACGGTTTCGAGCAGGACCTGGACGTCCGAACTGCCGACACGAGTCGTGGCGCGTGCCGGAGCCGCGGTCACCGCGAACCAGGCGGACTGGGCGAACGCCGCCGCGCGGAAGGCGGTCCCCATGAGGAAGTTCCGCCTGTTGATGTCACGTCCGGAGAGTTCGACCACCGGACTCCTGTCCGCGAACCCGCAGTCCTCGACGCTCACCGGGTAGCCGAGTCGCGTGGCCAGCACCTTCGCCACGATCCGGGGTACCGGCCAGCGCGGCTGGGCACCTTCGAGCATGCGTCTGACGGACGTCGTGGTCGTGCCGAGGTGCACCCCCTCCCTGGCCCCGGTCTCGATCACCGCGCGCGCCAGCGCAGAGTTGCTCAGGCCCGCGTCGGCCAGCAACGCACGCACTGTTCGGCCGCCTCGTCGCGAGGGTCCGGGCCGACCACGGCTTCACCGCACTGCCGGCGGAACGGGTCGGGGCTCCGGCAAAGTCACTCGGCCGTCAACCAGGTTGTGAGGTTGGCGATTCGATCAAGAGCCGGAACTGAGCCCTTGTCGTGGTGGATGAAGGGCTCCTTCATCGACCCCAGGTTCAGGAAGGGTCCCTTCATCGACGACGCTCGCCGCGTGGGCGCGCTCTCATCGGGCATATCGGGCGGGCTGGACGACTTTGCCGGGGGCCCTGGCGGAACGGGTGGTGGACCAGGCACTCGCGTTCCTCAAGGCGTGCGGCGACAACCGAGGCGTTCCGCTGTCACCGAGCTGGCACGTGGACGTGGGGTGGCACGCGTTCCTGCTGCACACGCGGGAGTACGCGGAGTTGTGCCACCAGATCGCGGGACGGTTCATCCACCACGTGCCGACATCGAGCTGTGGGAGGGTCCCGGCCGGCGCGACACCGACAAGTGCCACGGGTGCGCCAGCGGGTGCCACGACGACCCGCCGCCCATACCGCCCTACCGAGGAGCCTGATGCTCTGGCACGAACTGCCCGCCGAGGTTCGCGACGCGGTGGCCGGCCGCCGCATCTGCCTGACGTCGCACCTGCTCTGCACTGGCACGTCGACACCGGGAACTGGCTGGTGCTGCACCCGTTGAACGTGCTCACGAGCGACCGGCCCCGAATCGTCGACCGGGCCTGGGCGCGCAAGGGGCAGCCGTGGGTGGACCGGGCGTTTCTGCACCTGCGGCTGATGCTCGCCGGGCACGGTGTACGGGGTGTGGCTGCACAACGCGCGCAAGGGCAAGCCGCGCGCGCTCGCCGACGTTGCGCGGCGGTGGGCTCGGCACCGAGTAGGTTGATCGGCATGAGCGAGGACGACGAGGACGAGTTCGCCGAGGACGACGACTTCGAGGACGAGGAAGACGCCGACGACCTCTTCGCCGTCACGCCCGAACCGCGCACGGTGTGTCACCTGTGCGGGGGTGCGAGCTACATCGCGGCGCCCACGCTGGCGATCATCGGCGGTGCACCGCGGACGGTGGACAACGGACGTGAGTGCCCTCACTGCAACGGCGCGCGCACGTTCACCGGGTTGGTGCCGCCGCTCTGACCGCTCCCGCGGCGGACGCGTACGGTAACGGCTCGTGGAAGTCCTGACCCGAGCCGAATGGCACGAGCTGCGAGACGCGCACGTGGCGCGCATGCGGCGGTTCACCGGGCCGCATCAGGAGCGGAAGCTTCGCAAGGAGAAGCACCCGGTGATGGACTTCCTCTTCACGTACTACAGCCATCGGCCCGTGCGGCTCGAACGGTGGCATCCGGGGCCGGGCGTCGTGCTTGAAGACGCGGCCGAGTACCTGGAGTTTCCGCACTACAAGGCCACGCCGGACGGCGTCGCGCTCGACGTCGAGAGCTTCCTCCAGCAGCGCGCGAAGACCGTGGAGTTCGTCCAGGCGCTGCTCACGGCGACGCTGAGCAGGCCGGCCCGGCTCGGGTGCTTCGGGCTGCACGAGTGGGCGATGGTCTACCGGCAGCGGCCGGAGGAGGTCCGGCACAACGCGTGGCCGTTGCGGCTGGGCAGCGACGGCACCGATCGGGTGGTCGAGGCGAGCCGGATCCAGTGCGGGCACTTCGACGCGTTCCGGTTCTTCACGCAGCCCGCGCGGCCTCGCAACACCCTCCAGCCCACGCGCGAGGAGCAGGTCGCCAACGAGCAGCCGGGGTGCCTGCACGCGAACATGGACCTGTTCAAATGGGCCTACAAGATGGAGCCCGCCACGCCGTCGGACCTCGTCGCCGACTGCTTCGAACTGGCCGCCGACGTGCGCGAACTCGACATGCAGGCCTCTCCGTACGACCTGGTGGAGCTCGGGTACGGGCCGGTGCCGATCGAGACCCCGGAGGGGCGTGCGGAGTACGTGCGCAGGCAGGCGGCGTTCGCGCAGCGGGCGCAGCCGTTGCGAGAACGGCTCGTGTTCGTATGCCAGTCGATACTTGGAGTGACTTCACTTCGCTGACGAAGTTCACCTGTTAGCGTGATTGGCGGTCGTCGGGGGCCGCTGAGTAGTTGTGAGGGATCGATGTCTCGACACCGCGCGCTGCGGGCGAAGGTGCGGCGCGGGATCGCCAAGTGGCCCGTGCTCATCGTCGTGGTCGTCGTGCTGATCGGCCTCGGCTGGCTCGCCCTGTCGTGGGCCGGCGGGGTGCTCGAACGGCGCTCCCAGGCTCTCGCGCAGAACTGCAGCGAGGGCAACTCAGTGCTGCGGGTCGCCGCCACGCCCAGCGTTGCGGGGGCGGTGGCGGACGTTGCGCGCGCGTACAGCGCGACACGGCCCGTTGTGTACGACCACTGCATCGCGATCGAAGTGACGTCCCTGGACTCCTCCGCGGTGCTCGAAGGCCTGACGACGACCTGGGACGACGCGAAGCTCGGCAAGCGCCCGCACGCGTGGCTGCCCGACTCGACGCTGTGGGCGAACCGGCTGACCGCGCTCAACGCGAAGCTCGTCGGCGCGGCACCGAAGTCCGTCGGCACCTCGCCGGTACTGCTCGCCGCGCCCGAGGCGGCCGCGCCGGTGCTCAAGGACTTCCGCTGGTCGGACATGCCCGACGTGACGGACTGGACCAAGTTCGGCCAGTCCTGGGGACGGTTCAGCGTCGCGATGCCCGACCCGGCCACGAACACGGCCTCCGCACTCGCGATCCAGGCGGCGCTGGCCGGTGGCAAGGGTCCCGTGACGGCGGAGTCGCTGGCGTCCGATGCGGCGAAGGCGAAGCTGTCGAAACTCGCGGCCGCGGTGCCGCCGGAGGTACCACCCACCACGCGCGACGCGTTGGGGCGTCTCGGCGACAGCGCGACGGTCAACGCGGCGGGCTTCTCCGTCACGCCGGTGTCCGAAGTGGACCTGTTCAAGCACAACACCGGCAAGGACGCGCCGTCGAAACCTCTCGTCGGCGTGCTGCCCGCCGGCCCCGCACCGGTCGCGGACTTCCCGTACGTGGCACTGGGCGGCGCCCAGGTCGGCGAGGCGGAACAGCGTGCGGCACAGGCGTTCCGCGAGTTCATGACCCAGCCCGCGCAGCAGAGGATCCTGGCGAAGGGCGGCCTGCGAGTCGAGTCCACTCAGGACCGCCCGTCGCCCTCCCCCGGCGTTTCCTGGTCCCCGGTCACGGAGAACCTGGTGGCGGCCGACGCCGTGACGACCCAGCAGATCTCGTCGGCGTGGGCGTCGGCGGACCGCGGCGGACAGGTCGTGACGGTGCTGACGGACGTGTCGACGTCCATGAAACCCCGCCTGGACAAGGTGAAGGCCGCGCTGCGCGGTCAGGTCGACAGATCGGTGTCCGGGTCGTTCGGACTCTGGGAGTTCGCCCGCGACCTGGACGGCACCAAGCCCTACAAGCAGCTCGTCGCGACCGCGCCCGTCACGGAGAAGCGCGAGGCGCTGCGCCGGTCGATCGACGGACTCAAGACCGTGGAGGGCTCGCAGCTCTACAGCGCGCTCGCGGCCTGCTACGAAAGCGCACACGACGGGTTCGTGGCCGGACGGGTCAACCGCGTCGTGGTGATCACGGACGGAAAGTCGGACGGCGGGATCGACCTGGCGGCGTTGAAGTCGCAGCTGCACGGGACGGACCTGGCGATCAGTTTCATCGCCATCGGCGGTGAGGTGGACAAGGGCGCGTTGACGGACATCGCGCAGACCACCGGTGGATCCGTGTCCGTGGTGGAGAACGACGGGATCGAGGCGGCTCTCGGCCAGGTGCTGTCGACGAAGGCCTGACCACCGGCGGTCGTGTGCACAACGGGTGGCGCCGACTACAAAGGCCCGTTGCCGAGCAACGGGCGCATGGCGCCGTTCATCCGCCAGGACCGGTTGCTCCAGCGGACCGACCTGATGGTCGCGTGCCGGCAGCTTCGCGGGCGGGCCCGCCGCGATCACCCTCAGGAGGCCGGCGAACCTCAGGCAGGCGGTGGACCGGGTGCTGTCGGAGCCGCGCCACGGCGCCCGTGAGCTGGCCGGAAGATCACGGCGGCCGGTGGCGCGGCCAGGGGGCTGCGGATCTGGTCCTCAGGCGGCGTTGAAGCGGTCGGGGTCCGGGCCGGTGCGGGTGCCGTTGTCGAGCTCGGCGATCACGGTCATGTCGTCGGGGGCCAGCTCGAAGTCGAAGATGTCGATGTTCTCCTTGATCCGGTAGGGCGTGACGGACTTCGGGATCACGACGTTGCCGAGCTGGACGTGCCAGCGCAGCACGATCTGGGCCGGGGTCTTGGCGTACTTGTCGGCCAGGCCGGTGATCTCCATCCGGCCCAGCAGCGCGCCCTGGGCCAGCGGTGACCACGCCTCGGTGACGATCTTGTGCGCGCTGTGGAGCTTGCGCATCTCCGTCTGCTGCAGCCACGGGTGCAGCTCGATCTGGTTCACCGCTGGGACCGTCGGGAACTCGTCGAGCAGCCGTCGGAGGTGGTGCGGCTGGAAGTTCGAGACGCCGATCGCGCGCACCCTGCCGTCGGCGTAGAGCTGCTCCAAGGCGCGCCACGTCTCCGCGTACAGGTCGCGGGACGGGACGGGCCAGTGGATGAGGTAGAGGTCGAGCACGTCGCGGCGCAGACGACGCATGCTCTCGTCGAACGCGCGCAGCGTCGAGTCGTAGCCCTGGTCGGAGTTCCACAGCTTGGTGGTGATGAAGAGGTCGGGGACGCCGGCGATCGCGTCGCCGACGCCGGACTCGTTGCGGTAGGCGGCGGCCGTGTCGATGCTGCGGTAGCCGGCTTCGATCGCGGTGGTCACCGCGCCGGCCACCTGGTCCTCCGGCACCTGGAAGACGCCGAAGCCCAGTTGAGGGATCCGTACTCCGTTGTTCAACGAGATCAGCGGAACCATGCGGGTAGCTTCGCATCGTTGTAGAGGTCCTGCATCGCCTTGATTGTCTCGATCAGTTCGCGTCTCAACTCGACCGGCGCCACCACCTCCACGTCGGCACCGAATTTCAGCAGGTCAGCGACCGCGTGCCGGGTGGACTCGGTGGGAAAGCCGAACTCCTCGCCCGGTTGCGGCGACGTTTCGCGGATGACACGGGCCTGATAGCCGCTGAGCAGGTACTGGCTCTTGTCGAGGCCTGCTCGCGTCATGCGGACCGCGATGCGCTCGCCGTACATGCGGGACTCGAACTGCTCGGACCACTCCGCCCAGTACCGCGCGAGGTCGAAGTCGCGTGGCCGTTCGAAGGTGTCCGGAGTGGACTGAAGGGCCAGCACGCGGGACACGCGGTAGGTGCGGCCGCTGCCGACGAAGTACCAGGTGCCCGCCTTCAGCACGAGCCCGTACGGGTCGACCTCGCGCTGCACGGCCTGGCCGCCCCAGCGCTCGTAGGTCATCCGCACGCGACGCTGTTCCCAGACGGCGTCGGCGATCGTCGCGAGGTGCTCGGTCGGCTGGTCGCCGCGGAACCACGTCGGGGTGTCGAGGTGGAAGCGCTGGCGGATCTGCTCGGCGCGCGTCCGCAGCTCGGTCGGCAGCGCGGCGAGGAGCTTCAGCTGGGCCGCCGCGGCGAACTCCTTGAGCCCCAGCTCCTCGGCCGGGCCGGGCAGGCCGGCGAGGAACAGCGACTGGGCCTCCGCGCCGGTCAGACCGGTCAGGCGGGTGCGATAACCGTCGATCAGCTGGTAGCCGCCGCTCGGCCCGCGGTCGGCGTAGACGGGGATGCCGGCGGCGCTCAGCGACTCGATGTCGCGGTAGATCGTGCGCGGCGAGACCTCCAGCTCGGCGGCCAGTTCGTCGGCCGTCATCCGCCCCCTCGACTGCAGCAGCAGGAGCACCTGGATGAGCCGGCTGGATTTCATGCCGTAAACCTGACACGAACTGTCAGGTTTTGCCAGCAGAGTGGTCCCCATGAAGGCAACCGGAACCATCGAAGTGAAGAGCTGGGACGAGAACACCTGGGACGGCCGTTCCTACAAGGAGGTCGAGGGCCGCAAGCTCACCGAGGCGCACGTCTCGTTCTCGTACACGGGCGACATCAGCGGCGTCTCGCAGTGCCGCTACCTCATGTACTACAGCGACGACGTGGCCTGGACGACCGCGCTGGAGGAGATCACGGCTGACGACGGCACGCTGGTGCTGCGGCACGTCGGCGCCTACCGGACCGGTGTCGAGGGCGTCATCGAGATCGTCGACGGCACCGGGAAGTACGCGGGCGCGAAAGGTGCGGCCACCGTCGTCTGGGCGGAGGATGGCAGCAGCACCTACACCCTGGAGTACGAGGTCTGACCATGACCAACGCCCCCGTCTACGACGCGGCCAAGCAACGGATCACCTCGCTCGTCGAGGGCCGTGACCCGCAGACGCCCGTCGCGGCGACACCGGGCTGGTCGGTCAAGGACGTGGTGGCGCACCTCGCCGGCGGTCTGCGCGACTTCGTGGACCGCCGGTTCGACGGTGTCGAGACCGGCGAGTGGGGCGAACGGCAGGTGCGCGACCGGCGCGGCAACTCGCTGGCCGACGCTTTCGCGGAGTGGGACGCGAACCGGGAGCTCGCGGCGCCGTTGTTCGACACGCCCATGGGGGCCGTGCTGATCGCCGAGGTGGTGCAGCACGAGCACGACCTCCGCGGTGCGCTCGACGCCCCCGGCGACCGGGACGGACTCGCCGTGCGGTCGGCGCTCACGAAACCGTTGCAGCAGCTCGATCAGCGGATGCGGGAGAACGGGGTGCCCGCGCTGCGGATCGCGCTGGAGCACGGGGACCGCGTGCTCGGGCACGGCGAGCCCGCCGGGACGTTGCGGACGACCTCGTTCGAGCTGATGCGGGCGATCGGCGGACGCAGGTCGGTGGACCAGATCAAGGCGCTGGACTGGGACGGCGACCCGGACACGTGGATCGCCGCCCTCGCGCTGTTCGGACGGCATCGGCCCGAGCCGTTGTGCGAGTGAGACGATCTCGCCGTGTCAGAGGACCAGATCTGTCAGCGCTGCGGCGAGCCCGTCGACCTCGACCAGGAGGACTTCGAGCTGTTCGAGCGCATGCACCCCGAGTGCTTCCACTACGCGTTCGAGCACGATCTGACCAAGCCGGGCCTCAGCGAGGACGAAGCCTGCGGCGACCCGACCTGCCCAGCCGAGGCCTGACAGAGAGTACGCGGGGAGCTTTCGTACTCTCCACGAGTACGAAAGGGCCCCGCGTACCGTCCCGCAAAAGCAGGGTCAGCTGCCGTACGCCGAGAGCGGCGGGCAGGAGCAGACCAGGTTGCGGTCGCCCTTCGCGCCGTCGATGCGGCGGACCGGCGGCCAGATCTTCGGAGCCGAGGTTCCGGCCGGGTACACGGCCTCCTCGCGGGTGTACGGGTGGTTCCACTCGCCGACGGTCACGCACGCCGCGGTGTGCGGGGCGTTGCGCAGCGGGTTGTCCTCGACGGGCCACTCGCCCGCGCCCACGCGGTCGATCTCGCGCTTGATGGCGATCATGGCGTCGATGAACCTGTCGATCTCGGCCAGGTCCTCGGACTCGGTCGGCTCGACCATCAGCGTGCCGGCGACCGGGAACGACATCGTCGGCGCGTGCAGGCCGTAGTCCGCGAGGCGCTTCGCCACGTCGTCCACCGTCACGCCGGTGGCCTTGGTGATCGGGCGCAGGTCGAGGATGCACTCGTGGGCCACGAAGCCGCCCTCACCGGTGTAGAGGACCGGGTAGTGCTCGTCGAGGCGGCGCGCGACGTAGTTCGCGGCGGCCACGGCGGTCAGGGTCGCGCGGCGCAGGCCGTCGCCGCCCATCATGCGCACGTACGCCCACGAGATCGGCAGGATCGACGCGGAACCCCACGGCGCCGCGGAAATCGGCCCCACGCCGGTCTCCGGCCCCGCGGTCGGCTGCAGCGGGTGGTTCGGCAGGAACGGCGCGAGGTGCGACCGCACGCCGATCGGGCCGACGCCGGGGCCACCGCCGCCGTGCGGGATGCAGAACGTCTTGTGCAGGTTCAGGTGCGAGACGTCCGAACCGAACTTGCCGTAGCGGGCGAGGCCGATCAACGCGTTGAGGTTCGCGCCGTCGACGTACACCTGGCCGCCCGCGTCGTGGACCAGGCCGCAGACCTCGCGGACGGTGTCCTCGTACACGCCGTGGGTCGACGGGTAGGTGATCATGATCGCGGCGAGGTCGTCGGTGTGCTCGGCGACGGTCTCGCGCAGGTGACCCATGTCGATGTTGCCCTTGTCGTCGCACTTCACGACGACAACGCGCATGCCTGCCATGACGGCGGACGCGGCATTGGTGCCGTGCGCGGACGACGGGATCAGGCACACGTCGCGGTCGGCGTTGCCGTTGGCGCGGTGGTAGGCGCGGATCGCGAGCAGACCGGCGAACTCACCCTGCGAACCGGCGTTGGGCTGCAACGACACCGCGTCGTAGCCGGTGACCTCGGCCAGCCAGGCTTCCAGGTCCGAGACGATCTTCAGCAGGCCCTTGGCGTCCTCGACGGGCGCGAACGGGTGCAGCGTCGAGAACTCCGGCCACGTGATGGACTCCATCTCCGCGGTCGCGTTCAGCTTCATCGTGCACGAGCCGAGCGGGATCATGCTCCGGTCGAGCGCGACGTCCTTGTCCGACAACGCCCGCAGGTAGCGCAGCAGCGCGGTCTCGGAGCGGTGCGCGTGGAAGACCGGGTGGGTCAGGTAGTCCGACGTGCGGCGCAGGTCGGCCGGGATGCCGTCGGCGGTGTCGGCGTCGATCGCGTCCACATCGGACCCGGTGACACCGAACGCCTCCCACACCGCGGCGAGGTGCGCGCGCGTCGTCTTCTCGTCGCAAGCGATTGCCACGACGTCCTCGTCGACCTTGCGGAGGTTGATGCCCGCCGCACGAGCCTTCTCGACGACAGCCGCGGCCTGGCCTTCAACGCGGACCTGGACGGTGTCGAAGAACTCGCCGTGCACGACGTCCAGACCGGCCTCGCACAGACCGGTGGCGAGCACGGTGGCCATGCGGTGCACGCGGGTCGCAATCGCCCGCAGGCCCTCGGGACCGTGGTAGACCGCGTACATCGAGGCGATCACGGCCAGCAGCACCTGCGCGGTGCAGATGTTCGACGTGGCCTTCTCGCGGCGGATGTGCTGCTCACGCGTCTGCAACGCCAGGCGGTACGCCAGCGAGCCGTCGGCGTCGACGGAGACACCCACGAGACGGCCGGGCAGCTGACGCTCCAGCCCGGACCGCACGGCCATGTAGCCGGCGTGCGGCCCACCGAACCCGATCGGCACACCGAAGCGCTGCGTCGTGCCGATGACGACGTCCGCGCCGATCTCGCCCGGCGCGCGCAGCAGCGTCAACGCGAGCAGGTCGGCGGCCACGACGGCCTGCGCACCGGCGGCGTGGATCTCCTCGATGAGCGCCTTCTGGTCGCGGACCACACCGGACGCGCCGGGGTACGACAGCAGCACACCGAAGAAGTCACCGCCCAGTCCGAGGCCCTCGATACCCTGCGAGAGGTCGGCGACGACGATCTCGATGTCCAGCGGCTCGGCGCGCGTCTCGATGACGGCCAGCGTCTGCGGCAGCGTGTCGGCGTCCACGACGAACTTGTTCGACTTGGCGCGACCGGCGCGGCGCACCAGCGTCATCGCCTCGGCGGCGGCGGTCGACTCGTCCAGCATGGACGCGTTCGCCACCGGCAGGCCGGTCAGGTCGCCGACCATGGTCTGGAAGTTCAGCAGGGCTTCCAACCGTCCCTGCGAGATCTCCGGCTGGTACGGCGTGTACGCGGTGTACCAGGCCGGGCTTTCGAGGACGTTGCGCAGGATCACGCCCGGCGTGACGGTGTCGTAGTAGCCGAGACCGATCATCTGGGTCATCGGGCGGTTCTGCGCCGCGAGCTCACGCAGCTCGGCCAGCGCCTCGGTCTCGGTCGCCGGGGCGGGCAGGTCCAGCACGAGGTCGCGCTCGTGAATGGACGACGGCACCGCGCGCTGCGCCAGCTCCTCCAGCGATCCGACGCCGATGACGTCGAGGATGCGCGCGAGCTCGGCGGGCCGCGGGCCGACGTGGCGGTCGGCGAACGGGGTGCCGTGCTCGAGAGCGGCGAGCGGAATGCGGTCCTGCGTCATCTAACGCCTCCGGGGGCTGCGGGCACACGTGTCCTGGTGCCCTCCCCGCTCTGTCCGTACCCCGAAGGGCGCCTGAGAGGTTCACCCCTGCCGTGACTGGGGCTTTCACCGTCGGCGGGAACCCGGGAGGGTTCCACTTTCCAGAGGCGTCTCGCTCACGCGGTCCTGGGTGCCTGAGAGGTTCCCGGGGAGGGAATTGCTCCTTCGGCGCCGGGCTCGTGACCCGGTCTCTCCCGCCTGAGTTCAGCGACTACCCGCGAAGAATACCCGCAGGCAGCCCACGTAGTCGTCAGGGACGCGACGAACGTCTCAGCGACTCAATGCGCACGCGGGGAGCTTTCGTGCACTCCTACCGCACGCAACGTCCCCGCGTGCAGTCGAGCAGCGGGGTTAGCCGGTTGCGCGTTCGCGGCGGCGGCGGGCCAGTTCGTCCTCGGTCATGGGAGCGATTTCCACGCCGTCCGCGCGTTCGGCCGGGAACTCGTGGATCGTGCCGCTGATCTCGCGCATCGCACCGGAGACGGCGATGCCGAACACGCCCTGACCGCCCTGCAGCAGGTCGACGACCTCCTCCGGCGAGGTGCACTCGTAGACGGTCGTGCCGTCGGAGAAGAGCGTGATCTTCGCCAGGTCCTGCACGCCGCGGCGGCGCAGGTGGTCGACCGCGACCCTGATGTTCTGCAGTGAGACACCGGTGTCCAGCAGTCGTTTCACGACCTTGAGGACCAGGATGTCCTTGAAGGAGTACAACCGCTGACTCCCGGACCCGTGAGCCATCCGCACCGTCGGCGCGACGAGTCCGGTCCTCGCCCAGTAGTCGAGCTGCCGGTAGGTGATACCCGCGATCTGGCACGCCGCGGGACCCCGGTAGCCGACGAGTTCGTCCGGCAGCGAGGAGTCCGGGAACAGCTCACCCTGCTGCCCGGATTCGGCCCGCACGGGCGCTTCCTCGACCACGCCTGCCTCCCCTCGGAACGGCCACGAAACTCATGGCCGTCAAGCCGCTACGTCAGCTCACGCAAACCAGCGACGTCCACTCGAGTTCGACGGTAAGACCGGTCAGAGGGCAGGTCAACGCGACGCGCGGGGAGTGTCGACCCTCAACCTCAGGTAGAGAGTCATACCGTCACCCGAAGTAGGACGTTCAGGTGACGTTTAGTGATCGTTTAGCGACCAAATTGAGCGGAAGGTAGCCCAAAAGAGCGACACGCAACGGTGGTACGTCGGTTCCAAACGAGACGGACAGCGACACCCTGCAAATCAGGTGTCAGCGCCCCTGAAGTCCTCGGGAGACACCGAGTCGAGGAACTCGCGGAACTTCTCCACCTCGTCCTCCTGCTCGTCGGGGATGATCAGGCCGGCCTCGGCCAGCACCGACTCCTCGGCGTGGATCGGCACGCCCACCCGCAACGCCAGCGCCACCGAGTCCGAAGGCCGCGCGGACACCCGCACGTCGCCGTCGAACACGAGCTCCGCGAAGAAGGTGCCCTCCTGCAGGTCGGTGATCCGCACCTGTTCGAGGTTGCGCCCCAGCGCCCCGATGACGTCCTTCAGCAGGTCGTGCGTGAGAGGCCGAGCCGGGCGGACGCCCTGCTGCTCCAGCGCGATGGCCGTGGCCTCGACGGAGCCGATCCAGATCGGCAGGTAGCGCTCACCCTCGGTTTCGCGCAGCAGGAGGATCGGCTGGTTCTGGGGCAGCTCCACCCGCACGCCGACGACACGCATCTCGCTCATCGGGCCTCGCCTCCCTCTATCTCGTTCGGGGAGTACCCGGATCCACACCCGAGCATCCCCCGGCGTACACGTTCGACGCTACCCGCCAAGCGGGCCGTGTGCTCAATCGTTGCAGGCGCATCGTGATCAACCGAACTCATCCGGACTGACGCAGGCCCGCTCTTACCAACAACGTGTGCAACGAGGTGAACAGGTCAGCCAATTCCCGGACCGTCTCGGGATCTGAGAAGGACTTCAGCAGAACCACCTCGTGGTCCGCCGCAGCGCGAACAGCGCGCAGGTGCTCGCGCTCGACGCCGAGCCCGGTCATCGTCCGGATCGTGCGGAGCGCGGTGATGTCGTCGGCGGTGAAGCGGCCACCGGGGCCGGGGCGCAGCAGACCGTCACGTTCCAGCTGGGACAGCTGGTCCGCGCTGATTCCGGTCTGGGCCAGCAGATCGGCCCGCGACACCGAGGCGGAGTCCGCCGGTGCCGCGTCGAGCTGGTCGCGGATCACCTTGAGCGGCAGGTACCTGTCGCGTTGTGCGGACAGCACGAACCGCAGCCTCTCGACGTCCGCCGCGGAGAACTGGCGGTAGCCGGAGGCGGTGCGTGCCGGGCGGACCAGCCCCTCCGCTTCCAGGAAGCGGATCTTGGAGATGGTGACCTCTGGGAACTCGGGGCGGAGCTGTGACAGCACCGCCCCGATGCTCAGTCCCCCACGTTGTGGCCGCCCGGCCGTCACGCGTCAGGCTCCGGAGGAGCCAGGACCCGTCAGGAAGACGAGGCGGAACTTGCCGATCTGGACCTCGTCGCCGTTCGCGAGGACGGCCTGGTCGACCGGCTCGCGGTTGACGTAGGTGCCGTTGAGGCTGCCGACGTCGATGACGACGAACTCGCCGCTCTCCCGGCGGAACTCGGCGTGGCGACGCGAGACCGTCACGTCGTCCAGGAAGATGTCGCTGTCGGGGTGGCGCCCTGCGCTCGTCGTGTCGCGGTCCAGCAGGAACCGGGATCCGGCGTTCGGGCCGCGCTTCACCACGAGCAGCGCGGAACCGGCGGGAAGGGCGTCAACGCCGGCAACGGCCGGCTCCTGTGCGGGGGCCTCTGCGCCTTCGACCTCGGCGAGGAAGTCCGCCCGGAAGACGGAGGTCCGCTCCGGGGACTGCTCCGGCGGAACGCCTGGGCCGTCGTTCGTGCTCACCTGAGCTCTCCTCCTGCTGCTGGATCCGTCACTTCCGGTAAAACTTATCGCGTTCGAGTCGCCACCCGAGGAGCGGCTCCCCTTCCGGCCGAAGATCCGGCGAAAGATCGACGTCACTCCTTCTCCACCAACGCCTTGTACCCGTCCGCGTCCAGCAGGCCTTCGAGCGCGTCCGGGTCGCTCACCCGGATCTCGACCATCCAGCCCTCGCCGTACGGGTCGCTGTTGACCGAGTCGGGCGTCTGCACCAACGCGTCGTTGATGGCGACGACCTCACCGTCGAGCGGCGAGTAGAGGTCGGACACGCTCTTGGTGGACTCGACCTCGCCGAACGTGTCGCCCGCCGCGACGGTGTGGCCGACCTCGGGCAACTGGACGAAGACGACGTCACCGAGCTGTTCCTGGGCGTAGTCGGTGATGCCGACGCGCACGGTGTCCTCGCCCGTGCTGGCGACCCACTCGTGCTCCTCGGTGTAGCGAAGCTCCTCGGGAATCAACTGACTGCGCTCCTCGTGCTGAACCTGTATGGGGTGATCTTTTCACGCGGCCTTGCCGGGAGTGACCCGCAGGGCCTGGAAGAACTGGTAGACGTACAGCAACGCCGACCACAGGTAGAGCGCTCCGCCCCAGGCCGTGAACGCGTAGGCGAACGGCTGGGCGACATGGGCCCAGCCCGAGTCGCCCTGCGCTAGCAGCAGCAGGGGGAACGCGTACAGCAGGTTGAAGGTCGCGGCCTTGCCGAGGTAGGTGACCTCGAACGGGCCCCAGCCCCGCCCTCGCAGGATCAGCAGGCAGATGCCGACGACGACCTCCCGGCCGACGAGCACGAGAGCGATCCACAGCGGAATGATGTCCCTGATCACGAACGCCAGCAACGTGCAGAACACGTAGAGGCGGTCGGCGGCGGGATCGAGCAGCGCGCCCAGGTTGCTCATCTGGTCGAGCCAGCGCGCGAGCTTGCCGTCCAGCCAGTCGGACAGCCCCGCGAAGACGAGGACGAGCAGCGCCCAGCCGTCCGCGCGGGGTCCGAGCAACAGGTACAGGAAGAGCGGAACACCGGCCAGCCGCAACACGCTGAGCAGGTTGGGAATCGTCAGCAGGCGATCAGCCGGATCACGCACACCCGCACTCTAAACGAGTGACTGCGCACGGGCTGCCGGATGGCGTCACGGCACGCGGTGCGGTTGGTTGCGGGGTCGGCGTGGAGCGTTCGTTTCCTACTTGTAAAACCTCAGGCTGTCTGGTGGAGCGTCCACCCGCGGCGCTGCATCTCGGCACCGGTGATGGCGTGCGGGCGGCCACGGTCGTCACGGCCCACCCAGCGAGCGCGGAAACCCTCGAGCACATACGCGTGGCCCCTGCTCCACACGACGCTGCACGGCGTCGTGGGCAGCTCTGCGGCCTGCGGCTGGGTTTCCATGGCGGTTCTCATCTCAGTCCCTCCGTGACATCAGGGATGTCGCGCACCGGGGCTCCGGCGTTATCCCTGGGAACGAATTCTGGCGGACTGTGGTTCAGAACACGTGTCCTGTTTGGATCCTTAGCGTTAACTGGATCAAACCGCGCGCCGAGCTGTTCGGACCCGAAGCGGGACGGATGAACGTGTCCTTGCCGATGCAACCGTTCGTCGTGCGCCGATGACCGCACAACGTTTGCGACGTATCGGTCTGGCCTAATCTCACTGCGTGGACCAGGTGAAATTCGGTGGTGAGCTGATCTCGCGGTTGATGGCGCACCTGTGCGAGCGGTTGGCCGGATGCCGCGGCGTCGGTCTGAGCGTATGGCCCGACGGCGCGGCGCTCAGGGCCGTCGGCGTCGCACAGGAGCTGGACGAGGCGCAGGTCGAGGGCAGGGAGGGACCGCTCGTCGACGCCTCGCGCGACGAGCGGCAGGTCACCGGCGAGATCGGCGGCCTGTACGTCGTGGCGGTCCCCGGCAGCTGGGGCGACGGCGGGCCGGTCGTGCTGACCGTGTACCTGGACCACCCGCCCCTGGTGGCGGACCTCAAGGCCATCGAGGAGATCGAGCCGCTGGTCGCCACCGCCGCCGCGGTCGTGGAGTTCTGCGCGGGTGAGGTGCTCAGAGCGGACCAGATGGTGCGGATGGTGCAGCACCGGCGCTACATCGAACAGGCCAAGGGTCTGCTGATGGGAGCGCGGCCCTGCCCGCCGGGAGACGCCTTCGAGCTGCTCGTGCGGGCGAGCCAGCACGCCAACGTCAAGCTGAGGGACGTGGCGATGGCGCTGGTGCTGGTCGCGACGGGGGAGCTGGAGGACGCCGACGACATGACGCCGCCCCCGAAGATCGCCTACGACACCGCGCAGCGACTTTGGGAGGCGCTGCACGTTTGAGTCGCGAGAGCAACGGGTACCGACTGGCCGACCTGTCCTGTGATGCGGCCACTCCCGTACGGTGAAGCCGCAGCGGTTGAGCCAGCAGCCGCATCGGGGCCGCTGCAGTGGCGGCTCCCTGGGTGCGAGAGGGAGAACATCGGTGACTGTGCAGGACCCGCGAGCGGAGCAGACCATCGCACTGACGGCGACGCAGCCGGCCGCCGGTGTCACGGTGCTCGCCGTGTCCGGCGAGGTCGACATGGTGTCCGCGCCCGCGTTGCGCGACGCCCTGGTCAACGGCCTGGCCGACGGCGGCACCTACGTCGTGGACATGACCGGCGTGACGTTCCTCGGTTCCGCCGGACTGGCGGTGCTGGTGGAGGCCGCACGGCTGGCGCCGCAGCACTCGGCGGCCCTGAAGGTCGTGGCCACCGCGCGAGCCGTGACGCGGCCTCTGGAGGCCACGGGACTGGGCGAGGTGTTCAGCGTGCACGAGTCCGTGGACGCTGCTGTCGGTGCCTAACGCGTCCGGACCTTGAGGCGGTTTCCGGCCGCCTCCAGGGCCTCCGCGACCGCGTGGAGCACCTGCTGGACGCCGGTCGTGTCGCTGCCGAGCTCGGTGAGGTCGACGGTCAGCGGCACGGTGCCACCGCGCGCCGCCGTGATGAGCGTGCGGCGCAGCGACGGACCGGCGTGTGCGGGCACGTCGCCCCGGACGACCGCGACGACGCCGGAGGAGGTCTCGTGCACCTGAACCTCGCAGTCGCCCGCCGTCTGCGACCCGAGCGTCACCGGCGACCGGGCACGGCGCAGTCGCACGGTCGTGCCTCTCGCCGAGCGGTCGATCACGACCTCGTCCACGCTCTCCCGCATGAGCAGGAGTCCTCTGCCGCGCATGGTGAGGGCGGGCGGCGGAATGCGCCATTGGCCGTGGTCGGTGACGTCGATGTCGACCGTGCCGTCCCTCGCCACCCTCGCGCGCACCTCGACGGTGCCTCGGGCGGGGGCGGGGTACGCGTGCTCGACGGAGTTGTTCACCGCCTCGCTGACCGCGAGAACGAGATCACTCGCCTCGTCCTCGCCGAAACCGCTGTCCTGCAGCCACTCGCGCAACTGGTGGCGCACCGGCGCCACCTCACGCGGGTCTGCGGGGAAGCGGAGGGCCAGGAAGTCCTCGTGCACCAGCACAACGCTCCTCCCGTGGGTTATGCCTCCAGCAGGTGATTTCCCAGGTCTTCGGGCCAATACACGTGTGAAACAGGATCGATTCGGGTACGGCAACGACATGCCGGCCTTCAGCAGAACGGACTACGAGGTGGGTGTGACGCAATTGTCAGGGGTCGAACTTCGGATGGCCGCGGATCCCACGCAGCTGTCGATCGCCCGCGCCGTCGCGGCGGACATCGCGATGCGACAGGACTTCGACCTCGACTCGATCGAGGACCTGAAGCTCGCCGTCGACGAGACGTGCTCGACGCTGATCACGCTGGCGGCCCAGGACGCCGTGCTCAGCTGTCATTTCGCGGTGGACGCGGCCGGGGCGGTGAGGGTGTCCGCCCAGATCCTGGCGAAGTCGGCCGCCGGACCGGACGAGAACAGCTTCGGCTGGCGTGTGCTGACCGCGCTCGTCGACTCCGTGGACACCAGAGTCGAGGAGACCGAAGGGTTCGTGGTCCACATCGACCTCGTGAAGTCCTCGGCAGGGGCGGTGGATGCGTGACCGGGTCGGAGGAGACGACCACGACGACCAGGTCGGGCGGTGACTACGACCACCTGGCGCCGCTGTTCGCCGAGCTCGCGGTGACCCCGCAGGGTCCGGCGCGCGACGCGTTGCGGGACCGGCTCGTCACCGAGCACCTCCCGGTCGCCCAGCACATCGCGCGCAGATTCGGGCACCGCGGCGAGCCGCACGAGGACCTGGTGCAGGTCGCGACGGTCGGCCTGATCAACGCCGTCGACCGGTTCGACCCGGACCGCGGCAGCGACTTCCTGTCCTTCGCCGTGCCGACGATCATGGGCGAGGTCCGGAAGTACTTCCGCGACTCCAGCTGGTCGGTCCGGATGCCGCGGCGGCTCAAGGAACTGCACCTCGCGATCAACGCGGGCACCTCCCGGCTGTCCCAGTCGCTCGGCCGCGCGCCGACCCCGTCCGAGCTCGCCGAGCACCTCGGGCTCTCGCGCGAGGAGATCCACGAAGGACTCGCGGCCGGAAACGCCTACCAGAGCGCGTCCCTGGACGACATGCTGATGTCGGAGGACTCGTCGATCTCGCTGGGCTCGACCATCGGCGAGGAAGACCCCGAGATCGCGATGATCGAACAGCGGGAGGCCCTGCACCCGTTGCTGCAGAAGCTTCCCGAGCGCGAGCGCAAGATCGTGATCATGCGGTTCTTCGGGAACATGACGCAGACGCAGATCGCGCAGAAGGTAGGGATCTCGCAGATGCACGTCTCGCGGTTGCTCGCGAAGACGTTGCGGCAACTGCGAGACGTGCTGGAGGAGTGAGGGGCGGCGGCGCGTTCGCCGTCGAAGTTAGGGGGGATCTAAGAGAAGACGTGGTGAGATTTGGCGGGATGAGGGATTTAAG
>NZ_JBEXJN010000060.1:0-33661 GCF_040609115.1 Lentzea sp. NPDC004782 | reverse complement strand
CGCCGTCGATGAACGGCGCATTCGTCCACCTGAGGTGGACGAATGCGCCGTTCATCGAGATAGCCGGGAGGCTGGGCTTGGGGCAAGTTACGAAGCGACGCGGACGCGGCGCCGGGTCGCGGCGATGATCTGGCGCCGTTCGTCCTCGCCCATGCCACCCCACACGCCGTACGGTTCCTGAGCCTCCAGGGCGTGCTCGCGGCACTGCGCCAGCACGGGGCAGTGCGCGCAGATCGCCTTCGCCTTCTCCTCCCGCGCGGCCCGGGCGTAGCCGCGTTCGTTGTCCGGGTGGAAGAAGACAGCGCTGTTCTGTCCTCGGCACAGACCTTCCATCTGCCAGTCCCACACGTCGGTGACCGGCTTGGGCAGACGGGTCGTGCAGGTCATCGCGACTCCCTATGGCTGGGCGGAAGAGTTGCGATCACTGCGTACCCGTGGTCTGACCAGGGGTAAACCTTCTACAGGCGTTCGGGTGCCCCGATGCCCAGGAGAGACAGACCCAGGGTGAGCACGCGCGACGTCAGCGTGAGCAGGTGCAGGCGCGAGTCCTGCAGCTCCTGGCTCTCCGCGGTCGCCACCGGGCAGTGGTTGTAGAACGTCGAGAACGCCGTCGCCGTCTCGAACAGGTAGTTCGTGAGCTTGTGCGGGGCGAGCTCGTCGACGGCCGCCTGGATGGCCGTGGGCAGCTGCAGCAGCTTCAGCGCCAGGTCGCGCTCGGCGGGCTCCTGCAGGACCAGAGGCGCGTCCGCGGGGGGCGTCCGGCCCACCTTGCGGCCGATGGAGAGGATCCGGGCGTTCGCGTACTGGATGTACACGGACGTGTCGCCGGTGGTGGCGAGCATCTTCTCCCAGGTGAAGACGTAGTCCTTCTCGCGGTCGTTGGAGAGGTCCGCGTACTTGACCGCGCCGAGACCGATGGTGCGGGCGAGCGCGTCCTTCTCCGCACCCTCCACTTCGGACGTCTCGGGCATCACCTTGTAGGAGTTCTCGACCGCCTCGGTGAGGAGCTCGATGAGCTTGATGCTGCCGCCCGCGCGGGTGCGGATGGTCTTGCCGTCCGAGCCGAGGATCGTGCCGAACCCGGTGTGCACGGCCGTGTGGGCGTCGTCGAGCCAGCCGGCCTGCTTCGACGTCGCGAAGATCATCTGGAAGTGCTGCGCCTGCGGGTTGCCGACGACGTAGATCAGCTCGTCGACCTTGCGCTCGCGCACCCAGTAGCGGACCGTGGCGAAGTCCGTGGTGGCGTAGCCGTAGCCGCCGTCGCTCTTGCGCACGATCAACGGCAGCCGGTCGCCCTCGCGGTTGGTGAAACCGGGCGGGAACACGCAGAGCGCGCCGTCGCTGGTCTCGACCAGCCCCTTCTGCTGCAGCTCGGTGATCGTGTCGGCGAGGTAGGGGTTGTAGAAGCTCTCGCCGTAGTTGTCCTGCGCGGACAGGCCGATGTCGAGCAGCTCGTAGATCTGGTTGAAGTGCCGCTGCGACTCCCCCACCAGCTCGTGCCACAGCTTCAGCGTGGCCTCGTCGCCGCCCTGCAGCAGCACGACCCGCCGCCGCGCCCGGTCGGCGAAGCCCGGCTCGTTGTCGAACTTCTGCCGCGCCTGCTGGTAGAAGGCGTTGAGGTCGCTGATCTCGTGGTCGGCCCCGTACCCCTCGTCGGTGAGGTGCTCGATGAGCATGCCGAACGGCGTGCCCCAGTCACCGAGGTGGTTGTGCGGGATGACCTCGTGACCCGCGAACGTGAGCAGCCGGCACAGCGCGTCACCGATGATCGTCGACCGCAGGTGGCCGACGTGCATCTCCTTGGCGACGTTCGGGCTGCTGTAGTCGATCGCGATCCGCCGCGGCTCGTCCGTCGTCGGCACGCCCAGCCGGTCGTCGCCGCGGAGGTTCGCGGTCTCCTGCTCCAGCCACTCGCGGCGCAGCCGCAGGTTGATGAAGCCGGGGCCCGCGATCTCGGGCGTCTCGACCGCGTCCGCCGCGTCGAGGTGCTCGACGATCAGCGTCGCGACCTCGCGAGGGTTCTTGCCGACCTTCTTGGCGAGGCTCATGGCCACGTTGCACTGGTAGTCGGCACCGTCTCGGTTGGACGGTCGGATCAGCGCTTCCTCGGCGGTGATGTCCACGTCCAGAGCGGCGCGCAACGCCCGCGCGACCCGCTGGCCCAGTTCGAGCCCGACATCTCCACGCAGCACTGAGCCCACCTTCCTGAAATCCGGCTGAAGGAATCCAGTATCTCACCACCGGCCAAGCAGTAATGCGCCACCGCCCACGAGCGCGGCGAGGCTCACCACCCCGAAGAGGGTCACCCAGCCGAGCGCGGGCACGCCGGTGAGCCAGGCGAGCTGGTCGGCGTCGCTGCGCGGGGCCTGCCGTCGCCACCGCTTGACCTGCAGCTCCCACACCGGGCGCACGCCGCCGAGCAGCAGGAACCAGGCGAAGACGTACGCGGCGGTGTCCCTGACCTCGGGCGTTGCGTAGAAGGAGACGAAGAAGAACAGACCGCCGGTGACGATGACGGACAGGACGCCGAACACGTTCCGGATCATGATCAGCATGGCGGCGAGGAAACCGATGCTGATCCAGAGCATCAGCTGGATCTGCTCGTTGGTGATGAGCACGGCGGCGCCGAAGCCGAGCAGCGACGGGGCGATGTAGCCGGCCAGTGCGGTGAGGACCATGCCGGGGCCGCGGGGCTTGCCGCGCGAGACGGTGAGGCCGCTGGTGTCGGAGTGCAGCTTGATGCCGCTGAGGCGGCGGCCGGTGAGGACCGCGACCAGGGCGTGGCCGCCTTCGTGGGCGATGGTGATGACGTTGCGGGTGACGCGCCAGATCCCGTGCAGCGCTACGGCCAGGAAGGCGGCCAGGGCGGTGCCCCAGGTGATCACGACCTCATGAGTCAGCTCCGGCATCGCGCCATCGAAACAGACGCGCTGTTAGAGCCGCATGTGGGCTCCAACAGCGCGTCTGTCCGGACAGGGTGCTCAGTGCTTGATCTTGTTCGTGCTCACGCGGTCGGTCTTCGGATCGATCGCGGCCTGCTCCTTGGTGATGGGCTCGCGTTCCCTCGGGCTGACGGTCGGGTCCATCTCCTCGATGTGCGGCGTGTGGTCGCGCGTGTCGCGGAAGGCGGCGGAACGCTGCTCGGGCAGCACCGGCTCCTCTTCCTCCTCGATCACCTTGCGGCGCGCGGGCAGCACCGCGAGCAGCAGGCCGAAGAGCGCGAGGCCGAGGTGCAGCCAGTTGTCGTTGGTGTTGAGCGCCAACGGGTTGCCGTACTGCGCCGCCGGGTTCTGGGCGAGGATGCCGGTGATCATCAGGCCCCACACGAAGATCGCGCCGTAGCCGAGGAACAGCAGCCACCCGTACAGCCGGGCGAGGCCCGACCCCAGAGCCATGAGCAGACCGAGCACGCCGACGGCGACGTGCACCAGGTTGTGCAGCGGGTTCACCGAGAACCCGAGCACGAACGAATGAGTGGACCAGTCGCCCACCCCGGTGCGGGTGAAGCCCACGACGCCGAACACGATGAACGCGATACCGGCCAGCGCGGCCAGCACCTGCACCGGTTGCAGACCGGCGACCTTGACAGTGACGCGGTGGGTCATGACGCCCTCCAGGCTCCGTACGTGTCGCCCGGCTGACTACCCCGCGCGCACCTCCGTCAAACCGTTCACGGACACGTCCGGCATGCCGTTTCGCGCTTGGACGACGTTGCGCTTGCTGATGTACAGCACGCGCGCCCGCGCGGGGTTCACGAGAACGGTCGTCTCGGCGTTCTGCTCGACGTACGCGCGGACCTCGACCTGCGTGCCGAGTGCGGCGGCGTTGCGCAGGGACGCGGCGAGCGCGTCCAGGTTCCACGGCTTGGCCAGGCGGAACTCGAACTCGTCGACGTGCAGCACGGCCCACTGTTCGAGATCGGTGGGTGGATCTGTCGGGTTCATCTGACTCCCCCTCGCAGGTGGTGGGCTCCGGGCGCCGCGCCCACCGCTCGGCGCCCGGAATTCTGGTGGCCCGTCAAGGAGAACTCACGTGCCACCGGCCGCGCATCCGTCGCAATACCTAGGTTCGGTCACCTCAGCGCCTGGTGCTCGATGAAGGGCTCCTTCCTCCACCTGGCGTGGAGGAAGGAGCCCTTCATCCACGTGGTCGCTCAGGACTGGTCACGCGCGATCCGGGCCGCCTCCGACCGGTTGCCGGCGCCGAGCTTCGCGAGGACGTGCGACACGTGCAACCCCACGGTCCGCACGCTCAGCACCAGTTCCTCGGCGATCTGCTTGTTGGTGCGGCCCCACGCCAGCAGTTCCAGCACGTCACGTTCACGCGGCGTCAACGTTCCCAGTTCGGGCTTGTCCTTGTGCAGCAACGGGATGCGCTGTCTGCGTGCCTGCCGGTCGATCATCTTGGCCAACGGCAGCGCCTCGAGCCGTTGCGCGGTGCGGTGGGCGTGCCGCAGCGCTTCCGGTTCACCGCAACGGGTTCGCGCGTAGGCCGCCTGGTACGGCATCCGCAGCCGGTCCCACGCCACCGCGACGTCCGCCCACGAGTCCTGCCCGGCCTCCGCGAACGCGTGCCGCCGCCACGCCTCGTCCTCCGGCCCGTGCGGCACCGGAAGTCTGGCCAGCAGTTCGTGTTCCGTCGCGGCCGGATCGTCGAGCCGGGTGATCCGGCCGGCCGCGGCCTGCAGGTCACGTGCGGCACCGAGTCCCGCCGCGCACAGCCGCAGCACCTCACCGCCGGTCAGCGCTTCCGGGAGGTCGGCGACCGTCTCGCGGCACAGGTCGACGGCGATCCGGAACCGGCCTTTCGCCCTGGCCGCAACGGCTCTGGTGTACGCGGACTGGGCCAGGAACAACGCGTCCGGTCCGTCGACGACCTTCTCGGCGTGCTCGATCAGGTCGTCCGCGTCCTGGCCGCGCAACGCCATCGCTTCCGCCTTGCACAGCATGATCCGCGCGGCCTTGTTGCCGGGGATCGAGTCCGGGACCTCCAGCGCGTCCAGCTCCTCCCACCGGCCGAGCGCGAGCAGGCTGGTCGAGAGGTTGTAGCGGATCACCGCGCTGAACGTCGGGGAGAGGCCCTGAATCCTCAGGCGTGCCAACGCTTCCTTGCCGATGCGCGCGCTGCGTTCGTGCTGCCCGGAACTGCCGAGCACGAAGGTCAGGTTGCCCACGGCCCTGGTCAGCTCACGGACCGAACCGCTGCGATGCGCGGCCGTGCGCGCGTCCTCCAAAGTGGCGGTGCCGCGTTCGACATCACCGAGAAACGCCTCGCACACACCGCGCACGCTCAACGCGTACGCGCGGATCTCGGCATCATCGGTGACCACCGAACCGGCGAGCGTCAACGCTTCCCGGTACTCGCCCTGCGACATGAGCCAGCTGGCCTCGGCGACCGCGATGCGCTGCACCATCGCACCCGTGGCCAAACCCTTGGCCTCCAGCAACGTCTCGTGCGCTGCGGCCCGGTCACCCATGACGAACTGGCAGTCCCACAGCAGGTACAGCAGCTCGCAGCGGTCACCGGTGCCGGCGAGCGCCTTGCGCAGCTCCCACGCCGCGTCCGCCGGTCTTCCCGCCCACCGCAACGCTTTCGCCCGCTCAAGCGCTTCCCGCACGTTCCCTTAGGAGGCGCCACGGGCTTGCTGGATACGGCCGGGCTTGCGTCCGATGCCGGCGTGCGCGCCCGGCACCACGCACGGCGCCTCGATCGACAGCCCCTCCATCAGCTGCTCGACCGGGGCCGGATGCGACACCACCAGGAAACCTCCCGCCGGCAACGCGTGCCGGTACCGGCGCACCACCCGTCCCGGCCCGGTGGCGTCGTCCACGTACCTCAGGACGTCGACCATCAGCACCGCGTACGGCTCACGCAGGTCGAGATGCGACACCACGCCCGGATGCCTCAGCACCTGCTCGGGACGGCGCAGGTCGGCCTCGACCGCGCACGTCCGCGGCTCGCCCCGCAGCAGCCCGCGCGCGAACGCCACGGTCACCGGGTCCGAGTCCACGTACACGACACGTGCGTCGGGCAACGTCTGGTGCGTGGCACCGCACGTCGGGATGCCCGCGCCGAGGTCGAGGAACTGCCGGACCCCGGCCGCCCAGCAGTGGCGGACGGCGTGCTTGAGGAACGCCCGGTGCGCTCGGGTCACGAGCGGCAGCTCCGGGTCGATCCGGACCGCCTGTTTGGCGAAGGCCCGGTCGGCGGCGTAGTTGTGCGCGCCGCCCAGATAGAAGTCATGGATCCGCGCGGCGTTCGGCCGACGTACGTCGACCTCGTAGCGTGCGAAGGCGGGGACCGCGGCCATTCGCAGAGCGTAACTGGCGCCTAGACCATTCGGGCGAAGTTTTCGAAGATTCTTTGGGTCCGTCTGACACCGGCCCCGATGCGGGCGGGCCCGGTCCACCCCACAGAGACCGGGCCACGTAGCGCGTACGGGGATCGAACCCGTGTTTCCGGATTGAGAGTCCAGCGTCCTGACCACTAGACGAACACGCCGAGAACGAGCATTGATACACAAATGCTCGCAGAGATTAGAAATAGTGAACTAGCAGGTCAACGCTTCGAGGGCGCTCCGGCCCAATCCTCTGCGGTAATCATGGAACAATGATGACCGACAGGTTCACCGCCTCGCAAAGGAATTAACCGAGCCAGGTCAGCGCGAGCCAGAGCGAAGCCCGCGCGTCAGCCGTTCCAAGATCACGGCCGAGCAGCCGTTCGACGTGTGAGATCCGGTGCCGAACGCTGTTGCGGTGCACGCCGAGCACCGCCGCGGCCCGGTCCCAGCTGCCGTGCTGACCGAGCCAGGCCCGCAGGGTGTCGATCAGCTCGGGGCGGCCGAGCAGGGCGGCGAGCTCCCGCCGGGCGAACGCACGGGCCGCGACGGGGTCGACGAGGCAGGAGAGGTCGGACGCCGGGAAGGCGGGTTCACCGGTGGCGAGTGCGCGGGCGAGCAAGGCCGAGGCCTCGCCCGCGGCGCCGAGGATCTCACCACCGGGGATCTCACCACCGGGGACCTCGCTCTCGGCGACGGGTGACGACACCCCGACCGGACCCGACACCTCGAACCCCGCCGGCACCAGCGCCAGGAACCCGTCCTCCACCTTCGACACCAGCGGCCCGTACGTCTGCGCCAGCACGTCGTGGTCCGCCCGCGACCGTCCCGCCACCACGCGGTACGGCCCCGGCCCCAGCACGCCCGCCAGCCCGGACGCCCGCGCGCGCAGCACCGCCGACGCCGCCAGCCGCGCGATCCGGCCGCGTTCGCTCTCCACGTCACGCCGGAGCAACCCGAGCAACGCCAGCGCGACCGCGACCACCGCCCGTTCGGCCGGGGACAGCGGCGTCACCCGGCGCACCACGAGAACCGCCGACTCGACCGGATCGAGCGTCACGTGCTCATCACCCAGCTGGGCCGAAGCCGAACGAGGCCCGGTACCGGACGCGACCCGCGCTACGAGAGAGGCGAGCTCGGAAGGTGCCGTCGCGGGGTCGACAAGATCGGCGCGGCAGTTCAGGACAACGGCGAGAGTGGTCAGCACGGATTCCACAGGCCGCACGCGGGTCGCCGCACGGGTCAGGGCGCGCTGGCTGTCCGCGAGCATCCGCTGCTCCCGCACGGCGATCTCCGCGAGCAGCGCGCCCAAGGCCTGCGACACCGCGAGGAACGGCGTCGACGGCGGCACCTCCAGCAGCGGCATGCCCTGCGTCGCACACGCCGCCACCAGCGAGGACGGCACCGTGGGGTACTCCGGCTCGACACCGAACCCGATCGCCGAGACGCCGGACGACACGAGCCCGGCGACGTACGCGGGCACGTCGGACGGGAACCGCACGCCGGCGGTGAGCAGCAGCTCCTCGCCGACCAGGTACGGCGTCGGGTCCTCCAGCTCGGACACGTGCGCCCAGCGGATCGGCCGGTCCAGCGCGTCGGCTCCACACAGGACGGTCAGCCCGAGGTCGACTCGCGCCACGAGCGCCGAGAGTGGGACGGTTTGCACAACCATGGTCGGACGATTGTGCAGAACGACCACTTACCGGCGCCAGTGCGCGTTCCTACTGTGACCTGCAACCCAAGGAGGTCCAGCAGTGGCTCTCGACTACGCGGTGATCGCCGCCTACGTGCTCGGCATGATCGGCATGGGCTGGTGGGGCATGCGCCGCGCCACCAGCAAGAGCGAGTACCTGGTCGCCGGACGCAGGCTCGGGTTCGGCATGTACTCCGGCACCATGTCGGCCGTCGTGCTCGGCGGCGCGTCGACCATCGGCGGTGTCGGGCTCGGCTACAAGTTCGGCATCTCCGGCGCCTGGATGGTGTTCGCCATCGGCCTCGGCATCCTGCTGCTGTCGGCCCTGTTCGCGCGCCGGATCGTGCGGCTCAAGGTCTACACCGTCTCCCAGATGCTCGACCTGCGCTACGGCGGCAACTCCAGCACCGTCTCCGGCCTGGTGATGGCGGCCTACACGCTGATGCTGACCGTCACGTCCACGATCGCGTACTCCACGATCTTCAACGTCCTCTTCGGACTGCCGAAGTCCGTCGGCGTGATCATCGGTGGCAGCATCGTGGTGCTGTACAGCGTTCTCGGCGGCATGTGGTCGATCACGCTCACCGACATCGTGCAGTTCGTCGTGAAGACGGTCGGCATCCTGTTCCTGCTGCTGCCGATCAGCCTCGCCACCGCGGGCGGCTTCGACGGCATCCGGGAACGCCTGAACAACCCGGCGCTGTTCGAGGTCGGCAACATCGGCACCACGACGATCGTCACCTACCTGCTGATCTACGTGTTCGGCCTGCTGATCGGCCAGGACATCTGGCAGCGCGTGTTCACCGCCAAGTCGCCGGAGGTCGCGACGTGGGGCGGCATCACCTCCGGCCTCTACTGCCTGGTCTACGCGGTCGCCGGCGCGCTGATCGGTCTCGCGGGCAAGGCGCTGTACCCGAACATCGCGAACAAGGACGAGGCGTTCGCGACGATCGTGGAGAACCTGCTGCCCACCGGCGTGCGCGGGCTCGTGCTCGCCGCCGCGCTGGCCGCGATGATGTCCACCTCGTCCGGCGCCCTCATCGCGTGCGCCACGGTGGCGTCCAACGACATCTGGCGCCGCCGGACCGGCTCCGACGTCCACGACAACCGGATGTTCACGCTGGTGATCGGCATCGTCGCGATCGGCATCGCGGTTGCCCTGAACGACGTCGTGGCCGCGTTGACCGTCGCCTACAACATCCTCGTGGGCGGGCTGCTGGTCGCGATCATCGGCGGCCTGGTGTGGAAGCGCGGCACCCGGCTCGGCGCGATGGTGTCGATGGCGGTCGGCTCGCTGACGGCGATCGGGTTCATGGTGTTCGTGGACGTGTACGCCAACGAAGCCATCTACTACAGCCTCGGCTCGTCCTTCGTGACGTACGTCGTGGTCAGCCTGGCCACCCCGGCCACGGATCCGGCCGTGCTCGCGCGGTGGGACCGCCGGCTGGCCGGTGAGGAAACCGAAGAGGAACTGGTGAGCGCATGATCGGCCCCGTCGACTCCTCGCAGGTGCCGCGCTACGCGGGTCCGGCGACCTTCGCCCGGCTGCCGCGCCTGGACCAGGTGGCGCACGCGGACGTCGCGGTGGTGGGAGTCCCGTTCGACACCGGCGTCTCGTACCGGCCGGGAGCGCGGTTCGCGCCCTCGGCCGTGCGGGAAGCCTCCCGCCTGCTGCGCCCCTACCACCCCGGTCTGGACGTCTCGCCGTTCGAACGCGTCCAGGTCGCGGACGGCGGCGACATCGCGGTCAACCCGTTCCACATCGGTGAGGCCATCGAGACGATCGAGGGTGCGGCGTCGGAGCTGCAGGCCGAGGGCACGCGGCTGGTGACGATCGGCGGTGACCACACGATCGCGCTGCCGTTGCTGCGGGCGGTGTCGCGGATCCACGGGCCGGTGGCGCTGCTGCACTTCGACGCGCACCTCGACACGTGGGACACGTACTTCGGCGAGCCCTACACGCACGGGACCCCGTTCCGGCGGGCGGTCGAGGACGGGATCCTGGACACGTCGGCGATCTCGCACGTCGGCACGCGGGGTCCGTTGTACGGCAAGAAGGACCTGGAGGACGACCGGCGGCTCGGGTTCGGGATCGTGACGTCGTCGGACGTGATGCGGCGGGGCGTCGACGAGACCGTGGACGCGTTGCGGCAGCGGATCGGTGATCGGCCGTTGTACGTGTCGATCGACATCGACGTGCTGGACCCGGCACACGCGCCCGGTACGGGCACGCCGGAGGCCGGTGGGATGACCTCGCGGGAGCTGCTGGAGATCGTTCGCGGGCTGCGGGGGCTGAACCTCGTGGGTGCGGACGTGGTCGAGGTGGCGCCCGCGTACGACCACGCCGACATCACGTCCGTGGCGGCCTCACACGTGGCGTACGACCTGGTGAGTTTGTTGGCGCTGAAGGAGGGCGTGTGACTCGCAACGGCGGCGATGTCGTCGTCGAGACGCTCGAAGCGCTCGGCGCGCACACCGTGTTCGGCATCCCCGGCCAGCACGCCCTCGGGCTCTTCGACGCCCTTCGCCGGTCCGGCCTGCGGTACGTCGGCAGCCGCACCGAGGTCAACGCCGCGTTCGCCGCCGACGGCCACGCCCGGATCACCGGCTCGGTCACGCCCCTGCTGGTGTCGACCGGGCCGGGCGCGCTGCAAACCCTTGCGGGGCTCCAGGAATCCGCCGCCGCGTCGGCGCCGGTGCTGGGCATCTCGTCGCAGATCCCGTCCGCGGGCCTGGGCGGGGTGCGCGGCGGGTACCTGCACGAGCTGACCGACCAGCTGGCGTCGTTCCGGGACGTGGTGAAGCACGCTCGGGTGGTGCGGCACGCGTCGCAGATCCCGTCGGCGCTGGCCGAGGCGTGGGAGATCGCGCTGACCGCGCCGTACGGGCCGGTGTGGGTGGAGATACCGCAGGACGTGCTGCTCGGGCCCGCCTCGGTGCCGCCGGTGACGTCGGTTTCGTGGTCCACGCGGGAGCTGCACCCGCGGGCGGAGCTGGTCGCGGAGGCCGTCCGGTTGCTGGACGGGGCCGAGCGGCCGGTGATCCTCGCCGGCGGTGGTGCTCTGCGTGCTTCGGACGAACTGCTGGAGCTGGCCGAGAAGCTGCGGGCGCCGGTGGTGACGACGTTCGGCGGCAAGGGCAACTTCCCTTGGGAGCACCCGCTTTCCGCGCAGTCGTGGCTGGAGGACCGGCACACCACGGAGTTCCTGGCCGATGCCGACGTGCTGCTGGTGGCCGGGTCGGGGCTGGGTGAGCTGTCGAGCAACTACCGGACGTTCCGGCCGGGCGGTGCGGTCATCCAGATCGAGGCCGACCTGGGCAAGCTGGAGTCGAACTACCCCGCTTTGGGCATCCACGCCGATGCGCGGCATGCGTTGCGCGCCTTGGTGTCGGGTGTGACCGCCCGGCCCGCGGACGGCGTCGCCGAAGAACGGGTGCGCGGGCTGCTGGACCGGGTGCTGGCCCGGCTCGCGGAGCAGGAGCTGGACCTGGAGCGGCAGGTCCTGGCCGCGGTGCGGTCGGCGGTTCCCGACGGCACGCCGACGTGCTGGGACATGACGATCCTCGCCTACTGGGCGTGGTCGGCGTGGGATCCGCGCGGTGGCGCGCAGTTCTCCGCCCAGGGCGCCGGCGGGCTCGGGTACGGGTTCCCCGCCGCGCTGGGCGTGGCGGCGGCGGTGGACGGGCCGGTGCTCGCGGTGTCCGGTGACGGCGGCGCGATGTACGGGATCTCGGAGCTGGCCGTGGCCGCGCAGCACGGGTCGCGGGTGGTGTGGCTGATCGTCGACGACGGCGGCTACGGCATCCTGCGCGAGTACATGACCGACGCGTTCGGCCAGGCCACCGCCACCGAGCTGGCCCGCCCGGACTTCGTGGCGCTCGCCGAGGCGTTCGGGGTGCCCGCCACCCGCAGCACGCCCGGGTCGCTGCGCGAAGATCTCGCCAAGGCGTTCGCCGCGGACGGACCGCACGTGGTGGTCCTGCCCGCGGTGTTGCGCATGTTCGCCCCCACGCACCTGGAGCACCCGTGATCGTCGCGAACTTCGTCAACGGCAGCGCCGCTTCGTCCACTTCGGACACGTCACCGCTCGTGGATCCCGCGACCGGCGAGGAGTTCGGCCGTGCCGTCGTCTCCCGTGCCGCCGAGGTCGACGCCGCCGTGCAGGCCGCCGCCGACGCCTTCCCCGCGTGGTCCCGCACGACCCCCGGCGAACGCCAGCTGGCGTTGCTGAAGCTCGCGGACCTGTTGGAGGCCAACGCCGCTGAGGTCGCCGACGCGGAGATCCGGGAGACGGGCAAGATCCGCTCGGTCGTGCTCGGCGAGGAGATCCCGCAGTGCGTGGACCAGATCCGGTTCTTCGCCGGCGCCGCCCGCGCCCTGGGCACCGCCGCCGCCGGCGAGTACCTCTCCGGCACCACCTCCTACCAGCGGCGCGAGCCGGTCGGGGTGATCGCGCAGATCACGCCGTGGAACTACCCGCTGATGATGGCGGTGTGGAAGATCGCCCCGGCGCTGGCCGTGGGCAACACGGTGGTGCTCAAGCCTGCCGACACCACGCCGTCGTCGAGCGTGCTGCTGGCGACGCTGGCCGCGCGGGTGTTGCCCGCAGGCGTGTTCAACGTCGTGCTGGGTGACCGCGACACCGGCCGGTTGCTGGTCGAGCACCCCGTGCCGGCCATGGTGTCCCTGACCGGCTCCACCCGTGCCGGCGTCGAGGTGGCCCGCAGCGCCGCCGCGACCGTGAAGCGCACGCACCTCGAACTCGGTGGCAACGCACCGGTCCTGGTGTTCGACGACGTGGACGTCACTTCCGCCGCCGAGGCGGTCGTGGGCGCGGCGTACTACAACGCGGGCCAGGACTGCACGGCCGCCACCCGCGTCCTGGTGCACTCCGCCGTGCACGACGAGTTCGTCGCGGCACTGGTGAAGGCGGCGTCGGCGCAGGTGCCCGGCACCGACTTCGGCCCGTTGAACAGCCAGGCGCAGCTGGACCGGGTGCTCGGCCTGCTCTCCCGTTCCGCCGGGACGGTCCACTGTGGAGGGAAGCGGTACGGGACGGCCGGGTTCTTCCTGGAACCCGCGGTGGTCTCCGGGCTCGCCCAGGACGACGAACTGGTGCAGGAGGAGGCGTTCGCGCCGGTGATCACCGTGCAGTCGTTCGTCTCGGACGACGAGGCGGTCGAGCTCGCGAACGGCGTGCCGCAAGGACTCGCGTCGTCGATCTGGACCAGGGACACCGGCCGAGCCGCGGCGCTGACGGCACGGCTCGACTTCGGCATCGTGTGGGTGAACACGCACGGCCTGGTCGCGTCAGAGATGCCGCACGGCGGGTTCGGCGCGTCGGGGTACGGCAAGGACCTCTCGATGCACGGCCTGGAGGACTACACGCGCGTGAAGCACGTGATGATCGCCCACTGAGCCGTGTGCCGTGAGGATACCTGTCACGCCGTTGGCAGGCGGCGGTGCTCCAGCGGTCCGTTGTACGGATCACCCAGCAGGCGCAGCCCTCCGGCGGGCACCACCGCGTCGAACCCGACCGCGCTCACCGCGTAGCCCTCGTCGCTCACGCTGATCCGCGGATGGCAGAGCTCCTCCGGGAGCTCGGCGCCGCGCACACCGTCGAAGACGATGTCGAGGGGCCGGTCACCGGTGTGGTACCGGACCACGTCACCGGTTTCCTGACGCGTGAACTGCCACGGCAGGCTGACGGGGAAGACGTCGGCCGCCTCCGCCCAGCCCTCCGCCATCGCGACCAGCTCCGACACCTGGGCGCGCACGCTCTCGGTCTCGCCGGACAGGTCCTCGCGCAACGGGCCGAGGATCACCCGCACGATCTCCGCCGCCTGCTGCTCGGAGTACCAGGTGAGGAAGAACATCGCGTCGTGGTCGGCGAGGTGCTTCCGCATCGCCGCCGCGACCGTCGAGTCCTGGGTGTGGGCGGCGATCCGCTCGAGAACCCAGGAGAAGACGCCGGAGGAGGCGTTCCACGACGGGCCGTACCAGGTTCCGGCGCGGTCGACGGTGAAGTCATTGGACATGGCTTGATCCTAAGCGCGAGGGTCGTCCCGTGACGCGGAACAACCCTCGCTGTCCGAAGTGGATGGTCAGCACTTGACGATCACGATGTTCGGCAGGGACGAGCTGGTGCAGGAGGAAGCGTTCGCGCCGGTGATCGGCGTTGCGGATGATCGTCCATCGCGCGCCGTCGTCGTACCTGATCTCGTCACCCGATCCCCGGTCACGGTACGGGAAGTTCAACCCATTTCATCTGAACACAAAGCCGCCGGTGGCGGTCCGGCTAGGGCATCGGGGACGGCGGCGAGCGGAAGTGGTAGACCCGCTTGATGTCGTGCTCCTCGATGCGCAGGGCGTCGAACGTGTCCCAGTCGTCCACGTCGTCCTCCGCGTAGTGGAACTTCTCGGCGAGGACGTACCCGTCCGGGAACTCGGGGGTGGACAACGAGTATCCGCCGTCGATCAGGTCGACGGTGACGTCGTGCAGGTCCGGCTGGACCTTCATCTCCCTGACACCGCCGAACATCAGGTCGATGTGCGTGCTCGCCTCCGGCCCCTTCTCCGCGCGGAAGGACAGCGTGTTCGTCTTCGGCTCGAACATCCGCAGGAAGAACTGCCGCGGCAGTCGCAAGGGAAAATCGGACACTTGAACTCCTGTCAGGTTCGTGACGCCGGTCCGGCCGGGCACGGTCTCCAGCCGGACCGCCGAGCGGGCGCGGTCATGTCCAGGGATTCAGATGGTGCAGAAAGGCGCGTTCTCCGTAATCCGGCCGGAGCGGTGCGGCACCCATTCGGTGACGGTGCGGCCGAAACCACGGTCAGTCGCGGAAGTGATGCAGATGACTGCTCCGGTGCGGGACCAGCCGCTCGTCCTCGAACACCGACGGCTGGTGGGCCTCCAGGTCGTCTTCCGCGACCTGCAGGTTCTCCGCGACGACGTACCCGTCCGGGTAGTCCGCGGCCACCAGGGTGTAGCGGTCGCCGGCCAGATCGATCACCAGGTCGTTCAGCACCGCCGGCAGCTTCAGGTCGCTGGTGAAGCGGAACTGGACGTCGATCCGGGTCGGCTGGTCCGCCCGCGGTGCGCTGCGCAGCAGCAACACCCCGTGCGACACCTGGTAGGACCACAGCTCGAACCGCCGCGGCAGCCGCAGCGGAAACTCGATCGCCGGCATTCGGATCCCTTCTACGCGAATGGGTTCGTGCCGGGCACACGCCTCCCCAGGTAACACGAGCAAGGTACCTCCGAGTTCCGGATTCCGCCCATCCGAAAAGTGATTGCCCGCGCAGTTGCACACGGGTCACGCGCTGCGGGCGGCCGCACCCGTGAAATCCGGCCGTTGACCTCCAGTTAGGTCGAGCTCATAGCGTCGCGGCATGTTCGCGATTCGGCAGTACGAGTTCGGCCCGGCGGAGAACCTGCTCCTCGAAGAGGTTCCCGATCCGGAGCCCGCCCCCGGCCAGGTCCGCATCACCGTCGCCGCGGCGGGCGTCCACCTCGTCGACACCACGATCCGCAAGGGCGGGTTCGGTCCCGTCGAGTTCCCGATGACGCCGGGCCGCGAGGTCGCCGGTGTCGTCACGGCGCTGGGCGACGGCGTCGCGCCCGACTGGCTCGGCCGCCGCGTCACCGCGCACCTCGGCCAGGCCAACGGCGGCTACGCTGAGCTGGCGGTCGCGAAGACCGAGTCGCTGCACGCACTTCCGGACGACGTGTCGTTCGAGGCGGCGGTGGCGATGATCGGCACCGGGCGCACGGTCGTCGGGGTGCTCGACGCCGCCAAGCTCACGAAGGACGACGTCGTGCTGGTGACGTCGGCGGCCGGCGGCATGGGCGCCTTGTTCGTGCAGGAGGCGCGCAACGTCGGCGCGCAGGTGATCGGGCTGGCCAGTGGCGGGAAGCTCGACCACGTGATGGACAACGGCGCCGACGCCGCCATCGACTACACCCGGCCGGACTGGGCGGACGGGCTCAAGGACATGACGGTCGTGCTCGACGGCGTCGGCGGCTCGGTCGGCGCGGCCGCGCTGAAGACGCTCGGGGTCGGCGGGCGCCAGATCATCTACGGCTGGGCGTCCGGCGAGATGACGCCGATCAGCACGGCGGCGTTGTTCGCCAACAGCCTAACCGTGACCGTCGCGCTCGGGCCTGGGCTGATGCGGCGCGGGCTGCGCGCCCTGGAAGAGGAGTCGATGGCAGGACTGGCCGGCGGCCGGTTCGTGCCGCTGGTCAACCCTCCGTTCGCGCTGAAGGACGCAGCACAGGCCCATGAAGCGCTGGAATCCCGCGCCGCGATCGGGAAAGTCGTGCTCAAGCCGTGAGACCGGGCTCCCACGTGGCGGTCAAGGTGACCAGCTCCCGTGCGGACTCGCGTTCGACGACCGGCAGCTGATCGCGGATCACCGCGAGCATCTCGGCCACCTCGTCATCGCTGAAGTCCTTGAAGGACAACCAGTCCGGAGCCTTCAGCTCGTGCGCGGCGAGCTTGGCGGAGAGCTCGGGGGAAGCGACGTGGCGGGAGAGAACACCGCGCACCCAGTCCACGTCGGCGGCGGTGGCGTCCCATTGCAGGACGCCATCCCGCCTGCTCTCCGGCCGGTCGAGGACGACCCTCGCGGACACGAGGCTGCCGGACAGCCAGCGGTCGGTGATGGCCACCAGATCGTCGACGTTCTCCCGCAACCCGGCGCCGTACGGGCCACCGGGTGGAAAATCCGCCTCCACGGCAGGCCGGAGCTCCTCGCGGATCACGCGCACGATCTCGGCGGCCTGCTCCGGCGTGTAGTAGGTCAGCGCGAGCCAGGCGTAGCCGCCATCCAGGAGCTCATGCAGCTGCCCGGCGAGCTCCTCGTTCCGCACGCGTTCGGCGATGGCCTGGACAGCCCAGAAGAAGACGGCACGCCGCGGGTCCCACATCTCACCCTCGTAACCCCACGGGCCGTCTTCACGGTCGATCACGAAAACTCCAGCCATCGGACAAAGATAACGGGGCCGTCCGAAATGGACGACCCCGTTTCCCCTCGGTCAGGCTTCGACCGGCACCTCGACGAACTTCTTGCCCGCGAAGTTCTCGACCAGCACCGACTTGACGTCGTTGGGAGCGACGAGCGCGGCCCCGTCCAGGCTCGCGCCCTGGGTCGCGCCCTTCTTGGACACCACCCAGGAACCGGCCTCCTGACGCGTGCCGTCCTTGGCCACCACGAAGATCCGGCACTTCTCGCCTTCGGGGATGCCGTTCACCGCGATGCTCGTGCGCACCCAGCCGGCGGCGGGGATGACCTTCACCGTCATCGACGCCTTGGTCACCGGGTCGGTGGCCGTGGCGAGCTTCGTGCCCGCCGGGTCCGGTGCCACGGTCTCCGTGGGCGCGGCCACGGTGCCACCGGGCGAGGTGACCTTGCCGACGAAGACACCGGCACCCAGCACCAGAGCGGCCACGACGGCCGCCGCGGCGCCCAACGCGAACTGGCGACGTCGTGCGACGCCGCCTCGTTCCGCGCGCACCTGGCGAAGCGTGCGCTGCAGAAGCAGATCGCCGCCCTCGGGCGGCCCGTCGAGCATGGCCTCCGGCGGCACCTCGCCGAGGTAGGCCTCCATCGCACGGAGGTCCTCGAGCTCACGCGTGCAGTCAGGGCAGGACGCCAAGTGCTCGTCCATCTCGCGCACCTCCTGCTCGTCCAGTGCTCCGAGAACGTAGGCACCGAGCAGCTGCGGGTCGTGCTGCGTGGTCATCCGGCCACCCCCTTCAGTGCGACCTGTTGACCGACGAACGTCTCCCTCAGGGCTCGCAACGCGTAATACGATCTTGATTTCACTGTGCCCGGTGGTACCCCGAGCGCTTCCGCCGCCTCCGTCACGCTGCGGCCGCGGAAGTAGATCTCCATCAGCACGTCGCGGTGGTCGGACGACAACCTGTCCAGTGCTTCCAGCACCACGACCGAGTCGACGACCTGGTCCGCGTGGTCGCGCTCGATCGGTGGCGTCGCCGGAGATTCGGCCACCTCCTGCGGGCGCGCCGCCTTGGCCCGCACCCGGTCGGTGACGATGTTGCGCGCCACGGTCAGCAACCAGCCGCGCACCGATCCCTTGCCGTTCACGAGGGCGTCGGGATGGCGCCACGCTCGGACGAGGGTCTCCTGGACCACGTCCTCGGCAGCCGCCCGATCGCCGGTCAACCGCGTCGCGTACGCCAGCAGAGCCCGACCGTGCTCCTCGTAGAGCGATCGGATCAGCGCCTCGTCGGCCGCGGTCTCCCGTTTGCGGGAGAACAAAGCCGCCATCCACCCACTCCTCCCCGCCCGCGAACACCTCGTGCGGGCGTTCTGTCCAAGACCTCAGCCGACACACGAGCGGAGACGGGCTTCGGTTCAACGAGATTTCGACGAGGAAATTGTGGCGGATGTCAGCGGGCGCCGTTGAGGTGGCCGACCAGCTCACTCATCTGCGCCTCCGGCATCACGTTGATGAACATCGCGTGGTCGGTGGCCGGGTCGCGCAGCTCCTCGGGAAAGCTGTCGATCGCGAACGGGCGGCCCGCCGGAACGTCGTACCCGACGGTGACGCGCAGCCGCGGGATCGGGAACGTCCTGGGCGGGCACGCGCCGCCCACCAGCGGGAACGCCACGTGCGTGCGGTGCGACGCGCTGTCGGTGTTGTTGCCGTCCCAGCAGCTGGCGAAGTAGAAGGTGCGCAGCGTGGTCGCGTTGCCGCACAACGGGTACCTGGCGGTGTACCGGCCGGGCCGGTCGGCGCAGCCCCAGTGGGCCCGGACGTTCGGGCCGTAGTTGTTGGTGAACGCCATCGGGTCGCCGGTGATCATGCGCAGAAACCGCGGCATCGGCAGCACGTCGCTCACCGGGCTGCCCTCGTAGCGGATCTCCACGCTCGACGGCTTGAGCACCTCACCGGTGTTGCCGTGCAGCCCGCCGCCCTGGGCGTGCGCGTCCGGGCCCGTGCCGTCGGTCAGGCGCAGCACCGGCCAGTAGTACGTGGAGAGGTCGCCCTCCTCGCACGTGCTGGTGGCGGCCGCGAGAGAGGCGTTCGTCGACATCGCATCGGCTGACCTGTTGCCGACGTACTCGTGCGTGTGGTGGGCACCGAACGGGATGCCCGGCGACACAACGGGGTTGTCCGCGTTGAGGTGGCGCTCTTCGTTGGTACCGCACTGGACGACCACACTCGGCGTCCGCGGCTCGTTGATCACCTGGTCGAGCTCGCTCACGTACTGGTCCGCGCTCGACCGGCCGCACAGCAGGACCGCGGACGCCACCAGCACGAGCACCGCGACCGCCGCGACTGCGACGGTCATCGGTCTGGTCCGGGCCACGACTACAGCTTGCCAAGCGCGGCATCGGGACGACAGGCCGCTGTCTCACTTCGGAGGTTCACCGCTGCTCCACGAGTTTCGCGTAGGACCCGCGCAGGTGTTCTTCTGCCGCGAGGGCTGCCTGCTCGACATCACCAACGCCGATGATCGCCGCGAGGTGCGCGTGCTCGGGCACGACCAGGTCTCGATAGGTGGCGTCGCCGACGATCCGCGCGAGCAGGAACAGGTGCACCTGGCTGCGAATCGCCTGCCAGGCCTCCATCAGCCGCCGGTGCCCCGCCGCCGCGTACACGGCGTCGTGGAACTTCAGATCCAACGTCACCCGTTCGGCGTCCGTGCGCGCGTATCGCATCTCTTCGACGACGGCGTTCAGGCTGTCCAGTGGGGCGTTCTTCGCAGTCGCCGTTCTCATCGCGAGAACGTCCAACGCGGCCCTCAACGTGTACAGCTCGTCGATGTCCTCACGGTCCAGCGCGCGCACCCACGTGCCACGGTGCCACTGCGAGACGACGAGCCCCTCGCCTTCCAGCACCACGAGCCCTTCGCGCACCGAACCGCGGCTGACCCCGAGCTGGGCGGCGAGCTCGACCTCCTTGAGCGCCGTTCCGCCGGCCAGCTCACCGCTGAGAATCGCCTCCCGGATCCGGTCAGCGGCCTCCCCCGCGACCCCTTTGCGGGAGACCGGACCAATTGAGAAGCTCGACATGTCCGAATGTTGACATTGGTGAAAAGGGAAGGTCAAACTCGTCCGTCGAAACGAAGGACGTCATATGACTCAGACCATCCCCCGCTTCCACCTCGCGGTGCCGGTCACGGATCTCGCCGAGGCTCGCGCGTTCTACGGAGGCGTGCTCGGCTGCCCGGAAGGCCGCTCGGGCGAGAGGTGGATCGACTGGAACCTCTACGGCCACCAGTTCGTGACACACCTGGTCGACGGTCCGCGCCCGGCGGCCGCGCACCACCAGGTCGACGGGCAGGGTGTCCCGGTGCCGCACTTCGGCGTGCTGCTGTCGGTCGAGGCGTTCCTGCTGCTCGCGGACAAGCTGCAGGCGGCGGGCACGGAGTTCGTGATCGCGCCCCACCGGCGGTTTCCCGGCGAGCCGGGTGAGCAGTGGACGATGTTCTTCCGCGACCCGTCGGGGAACGCCATCGAGGTCCAGGCGTTCGCCGACGACTCACAGGTGTTCGCGACTTCATGATGAACGGCGCATTTGTCCACGTGAGGTGGACAAATGCGCCGTTCATCGACAGCTAGGAGGCGGTCACCAGCGGCTGGTGCGCGTGGTTCATGACGCTGACCCCGGCCACGTCCGCCGCCCGCACCATCGCGGACCCGGCCAGCGTCACCTCACCTCTGTGCGCCCTCCAGGAGCCCGCGGTGAAGGTGCGCCCGTCCTTCGTGTGCACGATCAGCCAGCAGGCTTCCCCGTCCTGCACCCCGTCGACGGTGGCGACCAGCCTGAGGCCGCTCTCGGTGTCGGTGACCTTCACGGCCAGGTGGGTGCCGTCCGACGAGGTCCCCTGCAAGATCTCGCCCGCGGTGTCGATGCCGCCGACGCCCATGCCCTGACCCATCCAGACGCCGCCGGCGAGCACGCCGGCGACCACGAAGGTCGCCGTCAGGGCCGTGATGCGCCCTCGGCGTCGCACGGCCTGATGTCTTTCCTCGCGGACCGTCCCCAGCGTGCGCTGGAGCAGGTGGTCCGCGTCGCGCGGAGGTCCGTTCAGCGCGGCCTCCGGTGGCAGTTCTTCCATCAGCATGTGTCGATCTCGTTCAACTCGTTGGTGCCCAGGACGTTCGGTGCCATGCGCCGGCGGACGCGGTAATGGACACGGTTACGCGGAACGACTCACCCATTTCTCCTTCTTCCAGTCCCGCGCAGCTGCGGTGACCGACACCTTCAGAACGAGCGTGCGAGGAAGTTGGTTCAACGGGGACACACGGACGTTGACCTGGGCCTCCAGCAGCTCCTAGGGTCTCGTATATGATGTATGACCGGGTGGAAGCACCTCCGGCGTCGCGGACGGACTTCGTTCTGGAATCGATCAAAGAAGCGATTCTCAACGGAAAGCTGAAGCCCGGTCAGGCGCTCGTGGAAACAGATCTCGCGGCCGCGCTGAACGTCTCCAAGACGCCGGTGCGCGAGGCGCTCAAGACGCTCGCCGGGTCGGGGCTCGTCGTGATGAGCCCGTACAAGGGGGCGTCTGTCCGCACGGTCGACGCGTCGATGGCCGGCTCTGTCTACGACGTCCGCATGCTGCTGGAACCCGAGGCCCTGCGGCGCTCCATCCTGCTGGGGGCCTCGTTCGAGGACGCCGCGCTGGCGTTGGAGGACGTCTCCGATCTGGCCCGCCGATCGCTCGCCAACCGCCGCTTCCACCGCGCGCTCTACGCCGGGTGCGGCAACCCGTTGATGATCGAGATCCTGGACGGCCTGCGCGACCAGGCCGCGCTGATCACCGTCGCCGGTTGGGGCATCTGCCCGACCTGGGACGACGAGGCCGCCGAACACCGCGAGATCCTCGCCGCGGCCCTCGCCGGCCAGGGCGACCTCGCCTTCGAACTGCTCCGCCGCCACATCCAGACGTTCGCCGACCGAGTAGTTGAGGAGCTTCCCGATGGCGTTCGATGACCTCACCGAGCCGCTGAAGTCCGTCGTGGCGATCACCGTCACGCCGTTCGACTCCGACGGCGCGATCGACGAGAAGAACTACGCCGCGATCGTGGACCGGATGGTCGAGGGCGGCGTCTCCGTCGTCACGCCCAACGGCAACACCAGCGAGTTCTACACGTTGTCGCCGGCGGAGACCGAGCGCGCTCTGCAGATCACCGTCGACACCGCCGGCGACCGTGCCGCGATCATCGCCGGGGTCGGGCACGACCTCGCCACCGCCGTCACCGCCGCGCGGTTCGCCGACCGGGCGGGCGCGCAGGGCGTCATGGTCCACCAGCCGGTGCACCCGTACGTGTCACTGGACGGGTGGGTCGACTACCACCGGGCGATCGCGTCCGCTGTACCCGAGCTGAGCGTGATCCTGTACGTGCGCAACCCGCGCATCGGTGGCGCGCAGATCGCTCAGCTCGCGGACGCCTGCCCGAACGTCGTCGGCGTGAAGTACGCGGTGCCGGACCCGGTGCGGTTCGCGTCGGTGGCGCGGGACGCCGGGCTGGACCGGCTGACGTGGGTCGCGGGGCTGGCCGAGCTGTCGGCGCCGGGCTACTTCGCGGTCGGGGCAACGGGGTTCACCTCGGGGCTCGCGAACGTGGCGCCACAGCTGTCGGTGCAGATGTTCAACACCCTGAAGGCCGGTGAGTTCGGCGCGGCGATGGAGTTCTGGGAGTTCATCAGGAAGTTCGAGGAGCTGCGGGCCGCGAACGAGTCCGCGAACAACGTGTCCGTGGTGAAGGAAGCGTTGGCACAGCTGGGGTTGTGCCGTCGAGATGTGCGACCACCGGCGAGCGTTTTGTCGGAGGCTGACCGTTCCGCCGTCGGTGTGCTGCTGAACTCGTGGAGCCTGCTGTGAAGTTGCGCAGCGCGGAGTGGTTCGAAGGTGAGGGGTTGCGGGCCTTTTCCCACAACGCCCGCATGCGTCAGCTCGGCCTGAACCCGTCCGAGCACCTCGGCAAGCCGGTCATCGCCATCCTGAACACGTGGAGCGGCATCAACCCGTGCCACATGCACCTGCGCGAGCGGGCCAAGCAGGTCGAGCGCGGCGTGTGGGAGGCGGGCGGATATCCGCTGGAGTTCCCGGTTTCCACGCTGTCGGAGACGTACCAGAAGCCGACGCCCATGCTGTACCGGAACATGCTGTCGATGGAGACCGAGGAAGTCCTCCGCTCCTACCCCGTCGACGGCTGCGTGCTCATGGGCGGCTGCGACAAGACCACACCCGCGTTGCTGATGGGCGCCGCTTCCGCCGGTCTGCCCGCGGTTTTCGTGCCGGCGGGGCCGATGCTGCGCGGCAACTGGCGTGGCGAGAAGCTCGCGTCCGGCACCGACATGTGGCGGTTCTGGGACGAGAAGCGCGCGGGCACGATCTCGTCGTCCGACTGGGCGGAGATCCAGTCCGGGCTGGCCCGCTCGCCCGGCACGTGCATGACGATGGGCACGGCGTCGACGATGACCGCGGCGGCCGAGGCGCTGGGACTGACTTTGCCGGGCGCGTCCTCGGTTCCGGCCGTGGACTCGGCCCACTACCGGATGGCCGCGGCCTCCGGCATGCGGGTCGTGGAGATGGTGCGCGAGGGCCTGACGATCAACGACGTGCTGTCGCCCGAGGCGTACGAGGACGCGATCCGGACCGTGCTGGCGCTGGGCGGCTCGACGAACTCGTACATCCACCTGATCGCGATGGCCGGGCGGTCGCAGATCCCGTTGTCGCTGGACGACTTCGACCGGTTGTCGCGCGAAGTCCCCGTGCTGGCCTCGGTTCAGCCCGCGGGTTCGCACCTCATGGAGGACTTCTACTACGCCGGCGGGCTGCGCGGGCTGCTGTCGCGGTTGCGGGACTCGTTGCACCTCAAGCGGATCACGGTGACGGGACGGACGTTCGGCGAGGACCTCGACGGCGCCGAGGTGTACGACCCAGCGGTGATCCGGCCGCTGGACGACCCGATCTCGCCCGAGGGCGGACTGGCCGTGCTGCGCGGCAACCTGGCACCGAACGGCGCGGTGATCAAGTACGTGGCGGCTGATCCCGCGCTGTGGAAGCACACCGGGCCCGCCGTGGTCTTCCACGGCTACCAAGATCTGCAGGCACGGATCAACTCGCCGTCGCTGGAGGTCACGAAGGACTCGGTGATCGTGCTGGCCGGTGGCGGCCCCAAGGGCGGGCCCGGCATGCCGGAGTACGGGATGCTGCCGATTCCGGACAAGCTGCTACGCGAGGGTGTCCGGGACATGGTGCGCGTGTCGGACGCGCGGATGAGCGGAACTTCTTACGGTGCCTGCGTTCTGCACGTGGCACCGGAGGCGCACGTCGGCGGGCCGCTGGCCCTCGTGCAGGACGGCGACCTCGTCACGTTGGACGTCGAGGCGCGGGTGCTGCGCGTGGAGATCTCCGACGAGGAGATGGCGCGGCGCCGGGCCGCGTGGGTCGCGCCGCCGCCCAAGTTCGAACGCGGGTACGGCGCCTTGTACTACGAGCACATCACGCAGGCCGACGAAGGCTGCGACTTCGAGTTCCTGTCACGACCGGGACGCAACCCGGAACCCAACGCCCACTGACGCCTCTCGCTGCCAGTCGTCCGTCCCGAACAGCTGACTGCGCAGGTAGGCCGTGGTGAGCCGCTGCACGGTCGCGACCCGTTCCGGGCTCTCGTCCGTGGTCTCGGCGACGTCGTACCCGGAGACGCCGCCGAGGCCGTGCTCACCGCCTTCGAGAACCAGCAGGTCCTTCCGGCCGGGCGACAGGTGGTACGGGTCCATGTGCCACTCCGGGCCGGTGGTCGTGAGGTGCTCCGACGCGTCCTGGTCGCCGGCGACCACGAGCGCGGGCGTCGTCATGTCGCTGAAGTCCGAGGTCAGCATGAACGGGTAGTTCTGCTTGACGACGTCGGTGAGGCCTTCGCCGCCGCCGGTGGAGCCGAGCAGCACGCCCGCCTTGATCCTCTCGTCCTTCAGGCTGACGCCTTCCGACCTCATGCCCAGCAGCAGGCTCGCGGTGTGGCCGCCCATCGAGTGGCCCGCGACCGCGATCTTGGTGTGGTCCAAGCGGTTCTGCAGCTGTGGCACGGCCTTCTCGATCTCGTCGAGCCGGTCGATGACGTGCGACATGTCCTCGGCGCGTTCCCGCCAGAACATCGGCGCGCCGGGGGCGTTCGGCAGGCTCAGCGTGCGGGAGCTGAGGTGGGTCGGCTGCAGGACGGCGAAGCCCTGCTCGGCCCAGTGGTTGGCGAGCGGCGCGTAGCCGTTCAGCGAGGACAGGTGGTTCGAGTACCCCTGCCCGTGGGAGAGCAGGATGATCGGCAGTCCGCCCCCCTCGGTCGGCGCGCTGACCTTCAACTGCAGGTCAACGGGCCTGCCGGGGATTTCGAGCACGACAGGACTCACCGTGAAGACGGTCATCGGTTCCCCTTCGAGTAGTCTGTCGCCGTAAGTGGAGCGACGTTCCGGAACGATACGGAGCGCTGTTCCGCTTTGTCAACCGTGCCGGAAGGGAGTGCGCGTGCCACCACGCAAGCGAGCCGACGCCGTCCGCAACGAGCAAACGCTGCTCGCGGCCGCCGCCGAGGTGTTCGTGAGGTCCGGCGTCGACGCGCCGATCAGGGAGATCGCGGCCGAGGCGGGCGTCGGCATGGGAACGATCTACCGCCACTTCCCCACCCGCGCGGACCTCGTGGTCGCCGTCTACCGGCACCAGGTCGAAGCGTGCGCTCTCGCGGGACCTTCGTTGCTGTCCACTTCGGACTCACCATTCGCGGCGTTGCGCGCGTGGGTCGACATGTTCGTCGACTTCCTGGTGACCAAGCACGGGCTGGCCCACGCCCTGCAGTCCGACAACAGCGGGTTCGAGGCGTTGCACGTGTACTTCCTCGACCGGCTGGGGCCGGTGTGCGGGTCGTTGCTGGCGGCCGCGGCGGAGGCCGGGGAGATCCGGGATGACATCCAGCCGTACGAGCTGATGCGCGGTATCGGCAACCTGTGCATCGGGCGCGACGACAACTCGCGCTACAACCCGCGGCGGTTGATCGAGCTGCTGCTGAACGGTCTGCGCCGCTGACGCGGAAAGGCCCCCGGACTCCGCGTCCGAGGGCCTTCCCTTTCGGTACCGGTGCGGCCCAGCCTCGCGCCGCCGCATGTCGGGCCGCACCGGGCCGCTTCCAGCAGAGGTCTTGTCCGCAACCCCGCCTGCCGCCGCCATTACGTGGATGAAGGGCTCCTTCATCCACACCAGGTGGAGGAAGGAGCCCTTCATCCACCTCACCGGACGGCGAGTCGCGAACACGACTTCCGGCTACCTGTTCAGTTCAGCGCCACCTTGAGGATCTTGGTGGAGCTGTTGCCCGGCGTGGAGTCCTTGTCACCGTTGGACGTCGTGACCCACAGCGAGCCGTCCGGGGCCGGTTCCGGCGTCCGCAGCCGGCCGTAGGTGCCCTGGAAGTACGACGTGGTGCTGCCGATGCTGTCGCCGTTCATGGTCATGCGGTACAGCCGTTCGCCGCGCAGGGCGGCGAGGAACAGCACGTCGTTCACGATCGCGAGACCCGACGGCGACGCGGCGCCGACCGGGAAGGTCTTCTTCGGCGCGATGAAGCCCGAGCACGAACCGGCGGTGCCCTCGCACTTGGGCCAGCCGTAGTTGCCGCCCTTCTGGATCAGGTTGACCTCGTCCATGTTGGAGTTGCCGAGCTCGGCCTCCCACAGGCGGTTCTTCGAGTCGAACGCGAGGCCCTGCACGTTGCGGTGACCGTAGGACCACACGTAGCGCGCGTTGCCGCCCTCGGAGACGAACGGGTTGTCGGCCGGGGCCGAGCCGTCCGGGTTGAGGCGGAGGACCTTGCCGCCCAACGACTGCTTGTTCTGCGCGTTGTCGCCGTTCTGGCCGTCACCGGTCGACGCGTAGAGCTTGCCGTCCGGGCCGAAGCGCAGGCGGCCGCCGTTGTGGAACTTGTTGCGCGGGATTCCGGTCAGCAGCACCTTGTACTCGCCCAAGGTGTTGCCGTCCAACGTCATCCGCACGACGCGGTTGTCGCTGGAGGACGTGTGGTAGATGTACACGAAGTGGTCGCTGTTGAACGTCGGCGACAGTTCGATGCCCAGCAGGCCGCCCTCGCCGTTGGTGCCGGAGACGTTCGGGACCTTGCCCAGCGTGGTCTTCTGGCCGGACGGCGTGACCCTGATGATGTCCTGCGCGTCGCGGCGGGAGTAGATGCCGTCGCCGTTGGGCAGGAACGCGAGACCCCACGGGATGTCGTTGTCGGTCGCGATCTGCGTGACGGCACCGACCTGGTCACCACCGGACCGCGTCTTCACGGTCACCGGGTTGGAGGCGGGGCTCGCGTTGCCGACGGCGTCGAAGGCCTTGACGGTGAAGGTGTACTCGGTGTTCGCGGTGCGGCCCTCGATCGTGGCGCTCGTGCCGGTCGCGTCACCGACCTTGGTGCCACCGGCGTAGATCTCGTAGCGGGTCACGCCGATGTTGTCGGTCGCCGGGTCCCATGCGAGCGACACGGAGTTCGCCGTGACGCCGGTGGAGCGCAGGTTCTTCGGCGCGGTCGGCGGGATCGGGTCGTCCTGGGCGGGCGGGGTCTTGAACTCCGCGGTGTTGGACGCCTGCGAGATGTTGCCCGCCGGGTCCTTCGCGTTGACGTAGAAACCGTACGAGGTGTTCGGCTTGAGGCCGGTCATGACCGTCGTCAACGTGTTGCCCGGCACGGACTTCACGAACTGGCCGAGGTTGTAGATCTCGTACGAGGCGATGCCGACGTTGTCCGTCGAGGCCTTCCACGTGAGCTTCGCGGAGTCCGGCTTGACGTCGGACGCGACGAGGTCCGCGGGCGGAGTCGGCGGCTCGGTGTCGACCGGGCCGCTGTTGCCGAAGACCTGGAACTCCTGCAAGGAATAGCCGTAGGACGTGCCGGTGCGGCAACGGGTCGTGCCGTACATGCGGACGTAGCGGCCCTTGCCGGTGACCGTCAGGTCCTCCACGCCCCCCTTGCCGTCGGTGGTGCTGTAGATCGACGTCCAGCTCGAGTCGTTCTCCGAGGTCTCGACCCGATACGCCTTGGCGCACGAGAGGTCCCACTGCAGCCGCACCCGGCTGATCGTCGCGGACGCGCCGAGATCGACGCGGATCCAGGCCGGATCGGTGTTCGACTTGCTGGCCCAGCGCGTGCCGGAGTCGCCGTCGAAGGCGTTCTTCGGCGCGTAGTTCGCACCGCCGGACGCCGACTCGGTCGCCGGTTTTCCTTGGGACAGCAAGACGTCCGCAGCTGACGCCGAAGGCGCTGCGGAGACGAGCGAGGTCACCGCCACCGCGAGCGCGGTGGCCAGGATGCCGGATCGAGCGATCGGCAACCGCCGTGAACGGGGTGCCACAGGAGCCTCCCACTTTCGTCGGGAATGGGTTGTGCGGCGGCATTGCGTTCGGACCGGCGGCGGGTGTACGAGTGTTACAGAAAAACCGTAAACGTTTTCGAGCGCCAGGTCCAGAGTCAGTTAGGGAGCCACGAGATGCGCTGGACAAGGAAGTTACAGCTCGTCATCCCCACCCTGTTGGTGGTCACGGCGTGTGGTGCACCGGAGACCCCGCAGGCGCAGAACACCGCGCCGAGCACGGTCCCGGACAAGCCGTCGAAACCGGTCGAGCTGAACGTCCTCGACGTGGCCGGCAACCTGCAGCTCACCCAGGGGATGATCGACGAGTTCGCGAAGTCGCACCCCGACTACGTCAGCAAGGTCAACTACACCAAGGCGACCGCGCCGGACATGCCGGGCAAGCTCAAGGCCGAGCAGAACTCCGGCACCTCCCAGACCCACCTCGTGCTCACCGGCACCGACGGCCTGTCGTCGGTCATCGAGCAGAAGCTCGTCTACGAACTGCTCCCCGGATATTCGGCGAAGCTGCCGGACCTGGAGAAGACCTACCTGCCACCCGCGTGGGAGATGCAGAAGCTCGCGCAGGGCCAGGGCGTCGCCGTCACCTACTACCCCGCCGGTCCGCTGCTCGAGTACGACCCGGCCAAGGTGCCCACCGCACCGACGTCTCCCGCCGAACTGCTGGAGTGGGCCAAGGCGCATCCCGGCAAGTTCCAGTACGCGCGGCCCGCGAACTCCGGCCCCGGCAGGACGTTCCTCATGGGACTGCCGTACCTGCTGGGCGACAAGGACCCCAAGGACCCGGAGAACGGCTGGGACAAGACCTGGGCGTACCTGAAGGACCTGGGCCAGTACGTCGACAACTACCCCGGCGGCACGACCGACGTCATGAAGAACCTGGCGAACGGCACGTCGTGGGTGGTCGCGTCGACCACCGGCTGGGACATCAACCCGCGCGTGCTCGGCTCGGTGCCGGAGGGCATGAAGATCTCGACGTTCAAGGGCTTCCACTGGGTCACCGACGCGCACTACGCGGTCGTGCCGAAGGGCGTGTCGCAGGACGTGCTGTCGGCTGACCTGGCGCTGATCAAGTTCATGCTGGACCCCAAGCAGCAGGCCAAGGCCTACGACAAGGGCTACTTCTACCCCGGTCCCGCGGTCAAGGACGTGACGCTGCAGATGGCGCCGCAGGAGTCGCAGGACGCGATCGCGAAGTTCGGCCGTGCCGAGTACGACAAGCTCATCGCCGACAACCCGAAGGAGACGTCGCTGCCGGCCGCGCAGCAGGTGAAGGCGTTCCAGCGGTGGGACCGAGAGATCGGTAAGAAGTAGTGACGGGACAGCGATTTGCCGAGCTGCACCTGGACCACGTGCAACGGGCGTTCGGCGACACCGTTGCCCTGAAGGGCATGGATCTGACGATCAAGGGCGGTGAGTTCGTCGCGCTGCTCGGGCCGTCCGGCTGCGGGAAGTCGACGGCGCTCAACTGTCTCGCGGGACTGCTGCCGTTGACCGGCGGGCGGATCAGGTTGGACGGCAGGCGCATCGACGACCTGCCGCCGGAGAAGCGCGGGTTCGGGATGGTGTTCCAGAACTACGCGCTGTTCCCGCACATGTCCGTGCGGCGCAACATCGGGTTCGGCCTGTCCATGCGCAAGACCCCCAAGGCCGAGCTGAACCGGCGGGTGGACGAGGCGGTGCGGCTCGTCCAGCTCGAGGAGCACCAGCACAAGTTCCCCGCTCAGCTCTCCGGCGGTCAGCAGCAACGCGTGGCGATCGCGCGCGCGGTCGTCCTCGAGCCACCGCTGGTGCTGATGGACGAGCCGCTGTCCAACCTGGACGCCGCGCTGCGACTGGAGATGCGCACGGAGATCCGCCGGCTGCACCAGTCACTGGGCCTCACGACCGTCTACGTCACGCACGACCAGGAGGAGGCGCTCGCTCTGGCCGACCGCCTCGTGGTGCTGCGGCTGGGCGAGGTGCAGCAGGTCGGCTCGCCGGAGGAGGTCTACGCACATCCGGTCAACCGGTACGTGGCGGGATTCATGGGCTACCGCAACATGATCCCGGTGACCGTGACCTCGCAGGGCGGCGAACGGGCCACGGTCCGGACCGCCGACGGCATCGAACTCGTTGGCGTCAAACGGGAAGAGCTCACCGAGAAGGCCGTCGCGGCCGTCCGCCCCGAGGACTTCGCGGTGGTCACCGAGGCCGGGCAGAACACGCTCGAGGCGACGGTCGAGATCGTCGAGTACCACGGCCGTGAGCAGGCGGTCGAGGCACGGCTGCGGGACGGCTCGCAGCTGCACGTCCGCACCACCTCACGACTGGCCCCCGGCGACGTCATCAGGTTGAAGGTGCCGACCGAGCGCGTGCTGGTGTTCGCATGACGGCCGCTGTTGTGGAACGGGCGTCGCTGCGGCACCGGCTGGCCGAGAAGGGCGTGGACCGCGTCCTGTGGCTGCTGGTGCCGGGCGCGGTGTTCGTGGTGCTGCTGTTCGTCTACCCGTTCCTGTACGGGCTGCAGCTGTCGTTCCAGCCCAAGGGCGGCGGCAGCCCGTTGCAGAACTACGTCACGTTCTTCTCCGACGACTACCTGGCCGAGACGGTCTGGATCACGCTGCGGCTCGGGCTGCCCGCGGCGCTGTTCAACGTGCTCGCGTCCATCCCGATCGCGTTCCGGATGCGCGGCCGGTTCCGCGGCAAGAGAGCGCTCACCACGTTGCTGGTCGTCCCGATCACGCTCGGCACCGTGCTGACCGCGGAAGGGCTCCTCGCGTTCTTCGGCCCGACGGGGTGGTTCAACCGCGTCCTGCTGGCACTGGGCGCGGACGAACCGGCGAAGCTCACCCACAACTACTGGGGCGTGCTGTTCAGCCTGATCATCACCGGCTTCCCGTTCGCGTTCCTGCTGACGCTGTCGTACCTGTCCGGCATCGACCCGACGCTGGAGCAGGCGGCGGCGACCCTGGGCGCGTCGAGGCGGCAGCGGTTCCGGACGATCACCATGCCGCTGCTGGCACCGGGCCTCGCGGTCACGTTCTGTTTGAGCTTCGTGCTCGCGTTCTCGGTGTTCCCTTCCGCGGTCATGGTCGGCAACCCGGCCGGTGAGACGCACGTGATGTCGATCGCCGCGTACGAGACGGCGTTGCGGGACAACGACTTCGCGATGGGCTCGGCGATCGCGATGCTGATGGCGCTGGTGATGCTGGTCGTGATCGGCGTGGTGCTGATCTGGCGCACGACGCTCTACCGCGGCGCGACGGGAGGCAAAGGATGAAAGCACGTCCAGTGGTGTGGCTGACCTGGGGCGCTCTCGGCTTCTTCATGCTCAACCTGGTCGGCGTGGTGGGTGCCGTCGTCACGAACTCGTTCGCCGAGTCCTGGTTCGGCACCTGGCTGCCGAACGGCTACACGGGCAAGTGGTACGGCGAGGCGTGGCGCGACTACCGGCTGCTGGACGTGCTGGCGGTGACGTTCCAGGTCGCGATCGCCGTCGTCGCCATCTCCGTCCTCATCGGAGTCCCGACGGCCTACGCCCTGGCGCGGCGCGACTTCCCCGGCAAGAAGCTGCTCAACGTGCTGTTCCTGCTGCCGATCCTGATGCCGCCCATGACGTACGGCATCCCGCTCGCGACGGTGCTCTACAAGTTCCACCTGGCGGGCAGCATGGCGGGCGTGATCGCGGCGAACCTCGTGCCGGCGGTGCCGTTCGTGGTGCTGACGATGACGCCGTTCATCGAGCAGATCGACACGAAGATCGAGTCGGCGGCGCGGATGTGCGGGGCCGGCACGTTCGCGATCTTCACCCGCGTGCTGGCGCCGCTGCTGGTGCCGGGCATCCTGGCGGCGTCGATCCTCGTGCTCGTGCGGACGGTCGGCATGTTCGAGCTGACGTTCCTCACGGCCGGACCGACCAGCCAGACGCTCGTCGTTTCGCTGTACGAGGCCATGTCGTCGGCGGGCATCCGGCCACAACAGATGGTCGACTCGATGGCGGTGATCTACACGGGGTCGATGTTGGTGCTGCTGGTGATCGCGCTCAGGTTCGTGAACCCGACCCAGCTCGTTACCCGACTCAAAGAACCGTCCTGACGCCTGACCCGTCATGATTGTTTCAACCGGCAGTTGAGGGTGAGGTACAAGTGGCAGTCACCATCCGCGACGTGGCACGCAGAGCGCACGTATCGGTCGCCACCGTTTCGCGTGCGCTGACATCGCCCGAGCTGGTCCGCCCGGAGACCAGATCACGGGTGCTGGCTGCCGCCTCGGACCTCGGCTACCAGCCCAACCGGGCGGCTCGGGGGCTGATCACGGGCAAGACCGGCAACATCGGCATCGTCGTGCCCGACCTCGACAACCCGTTCTTCACGGGCGTGCTCAAGGCCGTGCAGGCGCGGGCGATGCAGGCCGACTACGCGGTGTTCGTGGCGGACAGCGACGAGGACCCGGTCACCGAGGCGAAACTCGTGCACGCGATGGCCAAGCAGGTCGACGGCGTCGTGCTGTGCGCGCCCGGCTTGGAGGACTCGCAGATCTACGAGGTGGCGGGCGCGACGTCGCTGGTGCTGCTGAACCGGCGGCTGCCGGGCGTGCCCGCCGCGTTGATGGACTCGGCGGGTGGCATGCACGCCGTCATCGACCACCTCGTCGCGTTGGGACACCGGCGGATCGCCTACCTGAACGGGCCGCGCACGTCGTGGTCCAACCAGGAGCGTCGCCGCGGGCTCATGTCGGCCGTCACGCAGCACGGCGTGGACCTGGTGGACCTCGGACCGTTCGCGCCGCGCTACGAAGGCGGTTTGCAGGCCGCTGATCTGGCCGTGGCGGCCGACACGACCGCGATCGTGGCCTACAACGACATCATGGCGCTCGGCGTGCTGGCGCGGCTGCGGGACCGCGGGATCTCGGTGCCCGGTGACGTGTCGGTGACCGGGTTCGACGACCTGACGTACGCGGCACTGTGCTCGCCCGCGCTGACCACGGTGTCGATGCCGGTGGCGCAGGCGGGACGCACGGCGGTGAACCTGCTGCTCGACTGGCTCGACTCGGACAACACGGAAGTTCCGCAGATCGTGGCCGAAACCCAGCTCATCGTGCGCGGCACCACCACCCCACCCCGCAAGTGATGAACGGCGCTTTCGTCCACCTGAGGTGGACCTGGTGTTTTAACCAGGGGTGAGTTCCTTGGGGCGGGTCGCCGCGTCAGCGGCGGCCCGTTTCTTGTTGTGTGTCTTGGGTTTGGGT
>NZ_JBEXJN010000059.1:0-57315 GCF_040609115.1 Lentzea sp. NPDC004782 | reverse complement strand
CCCACTCCCGCAACACCACCCCCACCCCATCCCACCCCTCCGCCAACCCCCGCAACAACCCCGGCAACACCCTCGGCGCCAACCCCCCACCCAACAGCACCCACAAAAAATCCAACGAAGGATCAAGCTCAACACCCATCACCCCACCCCCCACAACAACAACCCGCCACCAGCACGCCAGCAAAAAAGGCTGGGTGCTCGGACAGCGCAGGTCATGAGGCTCCCTCTCGTGAGCGGTGCGATGGAAGACGTTGCCGAAACCAGGAAATTCTCCCGATACTTGCCGCACCACAATCGCACAGCACCCTCATCACGCCTCGCCTCTTGAGCCAGCCATGCAGGGAAGACTTCCCGAACTGACACAACTCTCCTCACGACACGGGCATGCCCCGTGAAGGTGAGCCAGGCGCCGGGACCCAGACGGGCAGATCCGCCACAAACTCACTGGTGAACGACGAGCAGCAGGTAACGTGACGAGTCGTCTCGGCTGGTCGAACCCGTAGTCACCATGAAATTCCATCCGACACGGGTAATTGCTCGGCGATCAATAACTCGGACGCCACCCCTGCCCTGCAGGCGCTGCTGGACCAGCACGCGGCCCGCCACGGGTCATCGGGGCACCCTCTCGCGACAACCAGGTCATCCGATCAGGAAGCCGGACCATGCCTTGAGACGCAACCGTTCAGTTCTCCGGGCAGGCCAACCCGTGTGACCAATCGACACCGCCAAAGCCCGCGTTCGCACGCACCTGTTTGCCGGGCTTGCTCTGCCCTGCGGCCGCGGTGTTCAGCTCGGCCGATGCCGCCGCAGATCACAGACGCGACGTGTCCGAGGTCGACGTCGCAGCGGGTGACTGCTCCAGACGACGACAGACCGCGGCGCGGACCTCCCAGCGCCCTGCAGGGGTGTCTTGATGTCGCCGTTCGCCGAGATATCCCGCGCCGGGGGATCGGACAAGACCGTCGTATAGACGCGCTGAGAGGAAAGAAGTCTGCGCGGTGAGGCTGTGCGAACCAACGATCGAGTGAAATGCGGAGGGACGGTGCGCCGGGTCCAGGTGCTGATTCGAGCTTCGGACCCGCTCGCCCGTGCGGGCGTCGCCGCGATGCTCGTGGACATGTCGAACATATCGGCGAGTGTTGATCTTCATGAAGGGCGCTTTCACCCACCTCAGGTGGACGAAGGACCCCTTCATAAAGATCAACTAGAGCTCCTGCGCCCTCAGATGTGCGCTACCACATCGGCGTCCACAAAATCGAAGTCAGTGTGTTATTGATCTGCACGCACTGAGTTGCCCATCTTTGGGCCTCTGGACCGGGATCGTGCGGGTCTTGGGCTCGCCTTCGCAGCCCAGGTCGGTCAGCGCCAAGGTGCCGTCGGTGATCACGGCCAGCAGCTCGGAATCGGCGCGGGCGGCGCTCCTGTCCTGCTAGCGGCCAGGCCGCACGCCGAAGTCCGCGGGGAACATCCGTCCGGGGTGGAGACGATCTGGATGTTCCCACCGTGATGGTCGTGTTGACCGCTCCAGCACAGGTCCACCTCTGCCGTGGGGTCGGGCGTGGAGATCCGGTCGGTGCGCATCAGCGTGCCGCCCACGATTCACATGCGATTACCCGGCCGTCTTGGCCGCCAGCAACGCCCCGCGCAGCGACGGCCTGCCAGCCGCGACACCCTCGTCCCGATAAGCGTACGCGGTGGACACGGCAATCACGTTGTCCCTCGCCAGGGCTGGCATCCGGGTGTCCTCCAGGAACCAGCGCAGCACCAGCACCGCCTGCTTGCGGGTTCCCAGCGCGCGGGTGCTCTTGCGGGTATCCCGTCGTCCCCGCTCGGCGCACAGCAGAGTGGACAGGAACAGGACGGTGCCCTCAGATGCGCCCAGGACAGCGATGTATGCAACGCTCATCGAGCGCGAACCCCTGCGAAGTTCATCTGCGAGAGGACCACTTCATACCGGGGTTCCGCGCCTTTTGCTGCACAGCTCCGGCGCGTCATCGGCCACTGGCGCACAACGTCACCGGCAGTTGCTCGGAAAGCTTCAACGAGGTTCAACCCAAGGTTACAAGATGATGATGTAATCGACGTATGGCGGGCGGTTCGGGAACGAAATATCGGTCCATCGGTCGATTCGCACGATCTCACCGTTGTAATCCCGATACACGATGTCGTTGTTCCCGGTGGAGATCCGGTCAACCCACAAGGCCTGCGCCGCTTTCCCTGCGTTCGCATAGCAACGCTCCTGCGGGCCGTAGCCATTACGGCCGTAGACGTGCAGAAAATCCGAACGGCCGCCACAGTCGACCATGTCGGCTGTGGCGGCCAGGTCGTCCGCGGAGGCACTACCAGCGGCGACCAGGAAAAAAGATGCGGCAACCGAGACGAGAAGCAGCAGATTGCCGATCTTACTCTTTGTTCTACGCATGATGTTCACCCCTCAGGGTCCGATTCATTAAATGTTGACCGAGAGGAAGTTAGGCCGCGAAGCATCCGATGTCCACCATGCACCACTCGACCAAGCCTTTTGGGGCACCCAAAACGACACCTTCACCCACTCTGGCCGACGAACGCCGACCCGCTGTTCACGGTCGCCGCCCACACCCTCGGCGTCTCCAGCCGCGCCATGATCGACGCGCTGATCGCCGGTGAGCGCGCCCCACACATCCTCACCGGGCACGCACAGGCACGGAGGCGAGCCAAGATCTGACCACCACGACCTCGGCCCCGCCCGCTTCCTCACCCGCGGCACCACCACCCCATCACCCACACACACCTCCGACTCGTCAGCCAACTCCAGCAACCCGGCTTCCGCGTCACTCCCCTTCACCGCGGGTCTGCTCTGACCCGCGCCTCGTTGCTCCACGGCGAAGACCTCCAGCGAGATCATCGCCACGGGTGGTCCCAGTACGAAGGGACACCCGGAGGAGGGCGAAAGGGCACACCCCAGCCCCTCGTCTGGTTCCCGGTCCGCCTACTCGGGATTCTTCGTTTTGGTCGCAGTCACCTGCCCGTCTGAACCGACGTGGTGGGGCTTCCCCGGTATGCGGGCACATCTGGAGGGGCCGTGAGGAAGTTCGTGTGGGAACGGCTCTGGGACTCGGCCATCCGCAACCGCCGCAACACCTGCCCTGGCGAGCGGCTGTTACTGCATCGGATACCGGTACCACAGCGAGGACGCGTGCGATACAGGCTGCGATCACCTGCCGCATGACCGCAGACACGACATCGGGCGCAACGTCTACGAGCTTGGGCGCGTAGAAATCTGGGTCGTTCCTCCTCCTGAACAGAGGCACCATGATCGTCTCTCGTGACCGGCTGATGACTCCTCTACGAACTGCGTTTCCCGAACAGAAAGAGATGAGCGCTTCCTCGCGCACACGGAGATGTCGCCGGCGCGAAAGCAGCTGCACTCTCGAGCGGAGATGGTCGTCGTGCGGCTTGCCCTGAGCAGTAGTCCCATTGCCTCCCAACGACGACTACTCCGGATTCCGGCGTCACTCGTTCGCGGCGGCACCAGCAAGTGCGTGATCTTCCGCGCCGAGGATCTCGCGGAGCTCGGAGTCGGACTGAACGACCTGCTGCTGTCCGCGTTCGGCTCGATCGACGAGAGCCAGGTCGACGGGATCGGAGGTGCCACGTCGACCACCTCCAAGGCCGCGATCGTCGCGCCATCCTCACGGTCCGATGTAGACGTCGAGTTTCTGTTCGCTCAGGTGGGCATCGGCAAGGAGGTCGTCGAGTACGGCAGCAACTGCGGCAACTGCGCCACCGCCGTTGGCCTCTACGCATTGCAGAACGGTCTGGTCACGCCTCGCGTGGGTACCACGATGGTGCGGATGCTCAACGTCAACACCGGTGCCCGGCTCACCGCGACCATCGACACCGAGGACGCCGTTGCACCTGGGTTCGGAGAGGCGGTCGTGCCCGGCTCGGCCAGCCGCACCGGCGTACCCGTGCGGCTCAGCTTCGTCGATCCTGTGGGCAGCACCTGCGGACAACTGCTGCCTTCCGGCCACGCGGTGGAATTGGTCGGCCCGGTCGAGGCGACCCTCATCGACGCAGGCGCGCCGGCGATGCTCGTCAACGCGCGCAGCCTGGACGTGAATCCGTTCCAGAACGGATTGCACGAGGTGGCCTCCGAGCTCGTCCTCCTGCGCCGTCAGGGTGCGGTACGCATGGGCTTGATGCCGCCGGGCGATGCCATTCCGAAGGTCGGGCTGGTGGCTCCTCCCATCCGCTACACGACCACCTCCGGCCACTCCGTGGAACCGCACTGCTACGACCTGTCCGTCCGCATGATGTCGATGTTCACACCGCACCCGGCGATCGGGCTGACTTCGGCCGTGGCGCTCGCCGCAGCGATGATCACGCCCGGCACGCTGGCCTCCTCGCTCGCCAGCCACCTGACCGGCCGGTCCCACCGCAGGGTCCGGCTGGGCACTGCGGCCGGAGTGGTCGAAATGAACACCCGCGTCGACGGGGCCGGCGTGTTGCGCGAAGTGATCTTCCACCGGGTGGCGCGGCACATCGCCTCGATGGAGCTGTTCGTGCCATGTGATGTCAGGCGTGCCTCGTGAGCCATGAGCGCAGCTCCGTCGTGCTGACGGTCTGCACTCTGAGCGTGCTCCTCATCGGCTTGGACGCAGGGCCCCGGCAAAGTCGTGTCCGGCTGGGCTGATGGCGTCTGCAAGGACTCCGTTGGCGAATCCTGACGGCGCGACGAGGCCTCTGATTCGAGGAAGCCGTGGAAACGCTCTCCTGTGCCGGCCGCACCAGGTTGGTTGCAGAAAAGTGCCGATGACATCGTCTTGGCTTCACCCCAACTACAGCCAACTTGCCTGTTCACGTCCATGAGAACGCGACCATCAGGGTGGCGAACCGGCTCCGGCCCTGCTTCCGGCAGACGGTCCCGAATCCGCCAAACCCAGCAGGGCGACATTGCCGGGGCCTGGGCTTGGACGCGACCGCTGTCGCTCTCACGTTGCCCGTGCTCCGGCGAGATCTCGACGTCCTCGCCACCGTGCTGCCGTGGGTGGCCAGCGCCTACGGGCTCGCATTGGCGAGTCTTCTCGTGCTGTTCGGGGGCTTGGCCGATCGACTGGGGCGACGGCGCGTCTTCCGGTTGGGGTTGCTCGTCTTCGCGGCTGGCGCGGCGACATGCTCCATCGCACCGGACCATCGGCTGCTCATCGCCGGCCGAGTGGTGCAGGGCATCGGAGCTTCGATGCTGACCCCCGTGTCCCTCTCGATCGTCTTGACCGTCTTCCCGACACCTGAGCAGCGGGCAGGCGCGCTTGGCGTGTGGGGGTCGGTGATGGGCACGAGCATGGCGTCCGGACCTCTTGTCAGCGGCGCGGTCGTACAAGCCTTCGGGTGGCACGCGGTGTTCTACGCGATCGCTGTGCTCACCGGCGCGGTGTTCGTCGCCGCCACTGTCGTGATCCCGGAGTCGACGGCGCCGCGGACCGGTCGAGTCGACCCGGTCGGCCACGTGGTGGTGGTCCTGCTGTTCTTCGCCCTGGTGCGGGCGGTCGCGGTGACCGGCACAGCCGGTCTGGTCTGGGCGTCGGTTGCCCTCGTGCTCGCCGGGGCGCTCGTCGGTCACGGCCTGCGCAGCCGGGACCCGTTCGTAGAACCCCGTCTGTTCCGCATCACCACTCTGTGGGTGTCAGCCCTCGCGGCAGTCGCGCTGTTCGTCGCTCTCGGAGGTTTCCTGCTGCGGACCGCAACGTACTGGCAGGACGTGCGTGGTCTGTCGGCGATGCCCGCCGGGTGGATGACCCTGCCGATGCCGTTGATGATCAACGCTGTTCGCCTGGCTCTCCCGGCAACTGCGGGGACTGCGCGGTGCCGGAGTCTGCCTGACGCTTGGTGCAGTGGCCACGCTCACGGCAGACCTGATGTCGTCCCGGCTGACCGGAAGCTCAACGACTTTCCACGCCATGGCAGGAGAGCTGTTGTTCGGTGCGGGGTTCGGCCTGGCCAACCCGATGATCACCAGGCTGGCCACCTGGCAGACCGGAAGTGACCGCGGCGGAATCGTCGCGGGCATCACGTCGACGTGCCGTCAGTTCGGCCTGGCGGTCGGTGCGATCACGATGTGAACGCGCGGATCACCGTCGTCGTCATGGGCAGGTCGAACTCACCGGACGCGGTGGCGGCCTGCCCGGCCAGGAAGGTGCGCAACGCGGTCGTCCTCCGTTGCCGCTCATCCGCTGTCGCCAGCAGCATCTGCGACTGCGTGCACACCATCGCGATCAGGGAGTCCACAGTGTACTGGTGTGGATTGGGGTACTGCCGGCGTTCGAATGCGGTGAACCGGGAGTGCCTCGGCAGCGAACCGGCTGGGTCCGACCAGTGACGGCTCACCGTCGTGGTGCGAGCGAGGGCGGCGAACTCAGCGACCCAGGGCACGCCGACATCGTCGTGGTTCCACAACGCCACCAGCGCACCGGACGGCCGGAGCACTCTCGCGATCTCCGTCAACGCCAGGTCGAAGTCGAACCAGTGCAGCGCCTGACCCACGAACACCGCGTCCACCGACCCGTCGCCGAGGGGTATCGTCTCGGCGGCCCCGTCCAGCACCGGCACCTGCGGCAACAGTCGCTCCAACTCGGCGCGCATGGACGGGTCCGGTTCGACCGCCGCGACGTCGGACGCCAGCGCGACCAGGGTTTCGGTCAACTTGCCGGTGCCCGCCCCGAGGTCGAGGATCCGGCCGGTGGCACCGCCCAGGCCCCAGCGCACGGCCTGGATCGGATAGGACGGACGAAGTTCGGCGTAAGCGCGTGCGTCGATACCGAAGGAAGACGCGCGCACCGCGAGGGGCATGCTGGTCGCGCGGCGTTCCTCAGCGGGGCTCTCGAAGACGTCGCGGCTGCTCGTGGTCAAGGTGAACTCCTCAGGTGCAGCTGCTTGCGAGCGTTGGCCGGATCATCGGCCGGCACCGGTCTGCATGCCGATGGCGCCGTGACGCGGAGGAAGAAGCCCGCGCGATCTCGACGAGGTGAAGCCGGCTGCGCGTTCATCCTTCGGAGATCAAACCGATCGGGAAGTGTTCGGGGACGGGGCGTCTGGTCTGCCGGCGGTATCGACCGGCTCGGTAGGGCCAGTTGTTGGTGATCTTGCCGGTGTCGGTCTTGTACCAGCTGTCGCAGCCCGCCTGCCACACGGTGGCCTCCAAGGCAGTTGCCAGTCCGTGCTGATAGCGCTGGTGAGCGTGCTGGGAGATCTCGATCTCACGGCGGCCGGTGCGTGCCATGGCTGTCAGGCAGTCGCGGATGTAGCGGGTCTGGGCTTCGATCATGAGGATGACGGAGTTGTTGCCGAGGTTGGTGTTGGGTCCGTAGAGCAGGAACAGGTTGGGATAGCCGGGGACGGTCATGCCCAGATGCGCGGCCGCTCCGTCGGCCCAGGTGTCTTCACGCAGCCGCCGGCCGTCGCGGCCGGTGATCGTCATGGGCGCGAGGAAGTCGGTGGCGGTGAAGCCGGTGCCGTGGATGAGGGTGTCGACACGGTGCTCACTGCCGTCGGCGGTGAGCACTCCGCTCGAGGTGAACCGCACGATCTTCTCGGTGACGAGGTCCACGTTCTTCCTGGCGAGTGCCGGGTAGTAGTCGTCGGAGATGAGGATGCGCTTGCAGCCCAACGGAAATCCGGGGGTGAGTTTCGCCCGCAGGTGCGGGTCCTGGATCTGGGTGCGCAGTTGGCGCTCGCACAGGTGCTCGACCAGTTTGCCGAGGCGGCCGCCTCGGATGGCGGAGTAGAGGACGGTCTCGCCGACCAGGTACCAGGCACCGCGGTAGCCGAGGCGCCCCAGTGCGGTGGTGAACAGGGCCCGGTGGCCTGGGCCGTAGCGATAGTCCCATTTCGGCATGACCCAGTTCGGGGATCGCTGGAACACGGTCAGGCTGCGGACCTTGCCGGCGATGGAGGGGATGAACTGGACTGCGCTGGGGCCGGTGCCGATCACACCGACGTCGCGGCCGGTGAGGTCGTGGTCGTGGTTCCAGCGGGCGGAGTGGAACGTGGTGCCGGTGAAGTCGGCCTGTCCCGGGTAGTCGGCGTACTTCGGCCGGTTGAGCTGTCCGACGGCCGGGACGAGGACGTGGGCGTCATGCTGCCGACCATCAGTGCTGTGCAGCACCCAGCGCTGGTTCACGGCGTCGTAGTGCGCGTCGATGATCTCGGTGCCGTACCGGATGTGTGATCTGATTCCGTAGCGGTCCGCGATGTCTTGCAGGTAGTGCAGTACTTCGGGTTGCCCCGGATACGCCCGGCTCCAGTCCCGCCAGGTTGCGAAGGAGTAGGAGTACAGGTACGACGGAACGTCGCAGCCCGCGCCGGGGTAGGTGTTGTCGCGCCACACCCCGCCGAGGTCGTCGGCCTTTTCGTAGACCGTGAAAGGAATACCGGCCTGTTTCAGCGTGATGGCCATGCACAGTCCGGAGAACCCGGCACCGATGATCGCGACCTGCTCAGGCATGTGCTCTCCTCGGTTCAGGATCGGGGCCAGTCGGGGGCGAGGAGGTCGAACTGGTTGGGCAGACCGAGGGTGTGGTCGATGTCGTCCTTGAACCAGAACGGCTGCATCTCCGGCGGCTCGAACAGAGTGGCGATCTTCGCCGGGCGTTCCGCGGAACCTGATGCGGCGAGAATGCCGTTGGCCGCGGCACGACCGGCTTCGTTGGCGCCTTCCATGGTGGCGAGGTTGACGTTGCTGCGGACGTAGTCCGCGGCGAGGAACAGGTTCGGCACCCTCGTGGTCGCTTCGGGCCGGTTCGCCCAGGAGGAAGGGGTGTTGATCAGCAGTGGTTCGTCGTTGGCGACGTTCGGGGTGCCCTGCCCGGTGATGGCGGGGTCGACCATCCAGGAGTGGATGATCGAATCGGGCAACACCGAGTTTCCGCCGGGGAGGGCTGCGCGGATCTGCGCCAGGACCTCGTCGACGATTTCCTGACGGGTGCACTGCTTGGCGGGTTTGCCGTAGAGGATGCCTGGGGTGTCCCAGTCGGACAGATCCACGGAGAGGCAGTCGGCGGCGGTGCCGTCTCCGTAGCGGTCGGCGAAACCCCGCTCCCAGAACTGGGCTTGACTGATCGAAGTCAGGGCCCACGGCTGTCCGACGTAGGCGACGTGGCCTCTGCAGATCGGTACCTCGCGCTTGGTGTAGATCATGACGCCGTTCATCCAGCTGGTGACCAGGTTGCGCAGGCGCCGCAAGCCCGGATCGGCCGTGAGGACGGCGTCGTCCAGCAACGGGATGGCCCGTTCGACGGGGACGGCGAGGACGAACCAGTCCGCCTCGATCTGCTCCGGCCCCGTCGGGCCGATCGCGGTGGCGCCGGTGATCCGGCCGCCGTCACAGGTCAGACCAGTGGCAGTCCAGCCGAGGTTGAACCGCACTCCCAGTTCCCGCAGATGGGTCAGCCACGGATCGATGAAGGCGTCGTTGGTCGGGGCGTTGAGCAACTGGTCCGGGGCGGTGTAACCGCCCCGCCTCAGCGTGCTGTGGATCGCGGCTTCCATCATCAGACCCATGGTGCGGGTGTTCGCCTGCCCCGCCTTGGCCGCGACCAGCCCCGTGGTCGGAAAGTCCACCAGCAACGCACGGCCGCTCGGCGACAGCGTGTCGGCTCGCATCCACCTGGCGAAGCTCGTGTTCTCCCACTGCTCCAACCGGCGTTTCGGACCACTGGTGAGGAACGTCAGCACCTTGCTGGCGATCAGGGCGGCGTCCTGTGGCGGTACCGAGCCCGCAGCCGTGAACGTCGCCATGAAGTACTCGCACAGGGCTTGCGGGGTGAAGTTGCTCGGCGCGGCCGGAGAGGTGGGTATGTAGAAGGCCTTGCCGTTCCAGGCACCCATGCCGCGGTCGGTGACCACCAGGTTGTCCCGTACCCCGTGCGGGTTCCCCGCCACCGGGATGCGGCTCATCGTGTCCGGAAGGTTCTGGTAGAAACCCGGGAAGAAGCGGAACCCGTGCTCACCGGGAAGATCGAGGCGACCGTCGCGGCCCGTGCCGGGCACCGGGATGCTGCGTGCCTTGCCGCCCCACGCCTTGCGCTCGTAGACGGTGACCTGGAAGCCCCGCTCGGCCAGCTCGTGTGCTGTGGTCAGCCCGCCGATCCCACCGCCGAGGACAGCGACCCGACGCCCCCCAGCCGTGCTGCTGTGCCCCGAAACCGGCACGGCCACGGCTTTTCCGATCGAGGTCGCCAGGCCGGTGGCCGCCGCCACGGCGCCGGCCACGAAAGTCCGGCGGGACATGTTCCTGGCTGGAACCTCCGCGGGGTGCATCTGTACCTCCTGTTTCATCCCACCGGCTCCGCCAGCGCGGCGGTACGGTCGGGCGACAGAGCTGTCACAGTGGCGATGAGCCAGCCGGTTACGCTACCGCCGCGAGTCCCTGACCCTGCCCCGCGAGGGCACACCACTTACCCCGACGTACCACGAACCTGCCCTTCCGCGCATATCGCTCTCAGCCTTGCGGGGATCCCGGTAGTCCGAAAAGCCCTGCGCCGACACAGCTCGGCGCCGATGCGCCCGCTGCGGACTCCGAGATCCCGAACAGCAGCGCGACCTGCCGGAACGTCAGATTCGTCTGGTAGTACACCGCCACCAGCAACCGCCAGCGGCAAACCCCACCGCCGGCCAGTGCCGGTCTGGTCACCACCCCGCCGGGCCACGACCCGCACGAGCTTGCGGAACACCCGCACCGACAAGCCCATGAACACCGGCACCCGCTCCGGCCGGTCCGCACCGATCACCTGATCCACACCAAGATCATCGATCACACCGAGACGCCGTCACGGGACAGACACGGGAGTGGGCGGCGTCGCGGCCCCACCTGTTCCCAAAGCGTCCCGGGGAGCGGGATGCCGGAGCTGACACGAATCCTCGTATCTGGCAGCCTCTGCTCCCGGAGTGGCGATGAGCGGCTCTGCACCAGTGCATCTCCAGGAGAACTCAACAGAGATTCGGTTGTCATGTTGTCGATCTGTTTCTGTCCGAGCCTGCGATCGGTTGACACCGATGTGGACCACGAGTGCCGACCCGCTCACACTCAAGGTCCTGCAGTTCACCTTGCACGGTTGGACTCCGTCGGCGGGCTCGTCCGCCCAGACCGGGTCGCAGACTTGATCGACATCGGAGGACGGGATGAGTCGTTCACGAGATCGAGTACGTCCTGCGCCCAAGACAGATCTACGTCCTGAGAGTCCCCGAGGACCGGCGGAGAGAGGGCCCTGCCTGTCCACCGACGACCGGCACGTCGCATTCGACACCACCGGACACCTTGCGCGGGCTGGCATGGCTGACCACAAGGCACCTGCAGAACCCGTCATGGTCGGGAACACCGGACCGGACCGGCCCGGCGGAATCTGCTGTGGACGGTCGACGGATCTGGCGACCGCACAGGACGTTGCACACCAAGGCGGTATGACCTCGTCAGACATGCTCTCGCTGGTGCGTGAGTGTGCGGCACGCGTCCTGGATGCCGAGGAGCTCATCGCGCCGGACATGACTTTCCGCGAATACGGGTTCGATTCCGCGGCATCCGAGCGGCTTCGTGACGAGATTGCTGAATGCATCAACTTGCGACTGCTGGCCAGCATCGCGTTCGACCATCCGACACCGAGGGAATTGGCACAGCACCTCACTGTCGTGGTCAACGGCGCGTTGCCCAGAGGCTTCGAACAGATTTACCGGCAGCTGTGCAGGAAGAATCCCGGCGCCGCCGAGGAGATGGTCCGTGCCGCGTCTGTGCTGCGTCCAGTGTTCACCGAGGCAGAGACGATCCCACCACGGACGATCAAGCTCGCGAGCGGACCAGGCCCGTTGGCGGTGATGTGCTTTTCGTCGATGCTCCCCATGACCACCCCGGCCAAGTTCACCGAGTTCGCGGAGGCTTTCGCCGGGTTTGCCGACGTCCACGGCATCGCACATCCCGGCTTCGCAGAAGGGCAGAGGGTACCCGCGGATGTGGATGCCCTGGTCGCTGCTCACATCGCCACGGTGACAGAACTGGTGAAAGACCGCCCCTACGTGTTGTGCGGGTACTCGTCCGGTGGCTGGATCGCACATCTGATCGCCGAGCGGCTCGGAGCGGGCTCCGCGGCTGTTCGCCGAGGTCTGAAAGGACTGGTGCTGCTCGACTCGTCGTGGCCCTCCACCAGGTTCGCCCCTGGGAAAGCCGGAAAGGCCCTCGCGGCGTCTGTGCGGAGAGAAGAGGCACGCGGTATCGACGAGGCCGGCATGACCCGGTTGACGGCCATGGGTGCGTACTTGCGTCTGCTCGACGGGTGGGCGCCCGCTCAGGTCGGCATTCCGGTGTTGCACGTCGCAGCAGAAGTCCACGGTGCCACGTGGCAGCTACCGCATGTGGCGGCGACGACGCCAGGCGGTCACCTCACCATGCTTCCGGCGGCCGGCCACGTGGTGGTGGCGTGGTTGCGGGATCTCGAGGCGCGAATCGGTTCTGGCGGAGGGTGACCCGGCCCGGCGGAGTCGCGTCTGGAACTTCTCTTGAGCTGCCGAGCGCAACGGGATGTTGGGAGAGTGATGTGCCGTGCAGTACGTCCGAGTCGGGAACAGCGGTCTCACCGTGTCGAGGATCGTGATGGGGGGCACGAATTTCGGGGATCCCGGCCGCGGGACCCACCCGTGGTCTTTGGGCCTCGATGAGGCCAGGCCGTTCTTCAGGCAGGCCATCGAGTGCGGTATCACGGCGTTCGACACCGCCAACGTGTACTCCTGCGGTGTCAGCGAGGAGATCATCGGGAAGCTGGTGCGCGAATTCTCCAAGCGCGACGAGGTGGTCATCGCGACCAAGGTGTTCGGCAGGATGGGCTCCGGCCCGAAGGACGGAGGCCTGTCACGAACCGCGATACTCACCCAGGTCGACGAGAGCCTGCGGCGCCTCGGCACGGACTACATCGATCTCTACCAGATACACAGATTCGATCCGCAGGTGACGATCGAGGAAACCATGGCCGCGCTTCACGACCTTGTGCGGGCGGGCAAGGTGCGCTACCTCGGCGCCTGCTCGATGTGGACGTGGCAGTTCGCCCAGATGCAGCACGCGGCCGACCTGAACGGCTGGACCAGGTTCGTGTCCATGCAGAACCACTACAACCTGCTCCAGCGCGAAGAAGAACGCGAAATGCTGCCCTTCTGCCGTTACCAGGGCGTCGGCGTCATCCCCTGGAGCCCGCTTGCACGAGGCCGACTGACGCGTGCTCCTGGCGCAGAGACCGAACGCAGTCGCATGGACGTGTCCGCCAGTCGCCTGTACGACAGGACAGCCACAGGCGACAAGGCGATCATCGACGCTGTCACCGCAGTCGCTGAAAGGCGCGGTGTCAGCCGAGCACAAGTGGCTCTTGCGTGGGTCATGCAACAGGAAGGGATCACCGCACCGATCGTCGGAACGACCAGACTGCACCACCTGACCGAAGCCGTCGCCGCCCTTGATCTCGAACTGAGCACAAGCGAGCAAGAACACCTCACCCAGCACTACACACCGCGCCCTGCTCTCGGCATTGCCTGGACCCGCTCAGGTGCCGCGTTCGGTACACGGTCCGAAATCAGTGGCATCCGGCGCGATGAACGGACCGGCCTGAACGCATGATCCCCGCGTCGGCAACCAAGAACACCATGCTGTGCGATACATGCAACACCGTTGTTATGACCGATCGAGGAGCGACAGTGACGGAAACCGTCGAAGTTGCGTCGACCACGGAGCGAGACGTAAACGAATCAATGATCAACGATCTGCAGCAGCAGATCGACAAGACCGATGCCGAGATCATTCAGCTCATCCGGATGCGTGCCGATCTTTCGAAGCGGATCGGCACCGCGAGACAAACCACGGGCTGCCCCAAGTTCGCCTACAGTCGTGAGCTGGCCCTGCTGGCGCGCTACCGCCCTCTTGGTGAGGCCGGCGTTCAACTCGGATTGTTGTTGCTGCGCCTTGAACGTGGCATCCTCGCTCAACCGTAGACCTGCCGCAGCTGAGCAGCCAGATGACGGCCCCAGCTGAAGGCACTGTGGCACAAGATTCGTCCGTGAGGTTCAGGATTACATCCCGGCGGCTCATCCATTCACCGGAGAGGCCACCCAATCGAGCATCAAGGGAGCCTTTTCATCCTGCGGTGGCCTTGTAGGACGTGGATGATTTTGGCCACTCGGCCGACGCGGCGGGGACCAGGCCGGGTGCGAAGCTCAGGTCTGATGTGACAACGGCGGCACGGCACGGCAGGACAACACGTGAAGCCCTGGCATCCACACAACGATCTTGAGCGAAAGCTCTGGATACCAGTGACTTCACCACATCCAGCCACTGACACGCCGATGCTCACCGAGCTGTTGTTCCGCAAGAAACATCCAGCCCAGGATGGCAAGGCTCAGCCCAGTCCGACAGCGTGCTTGCGGTGTTGCACCGCAAGAAGCACGCGAAAGGGCAAACCCAATTGCCCAACCGACTCCATTTCCCCGAGACTCGGCGGCAAACGTTGTAGAATTTAGAAATACCCATTCTCGACGAAGAGAAAACATATCGACTCTCAATGATCGAGGAGGCCAGGTGCACGGCGACGGAACTTGCGGCACGACCAGTCGCGAACAAGCAGCACCTCCTGAGCCGACCCTGCCACCTCAGCTCCAGTCGTTACTGATGGCGTTCTTCCCTGAAAAGTTTCCCACTTGGCTAAATCGGAAGCACGGCCCGACCTGGTCGATGCGAACAGGGGTTCACGGGAAGAATTTGGTCGCACTGGCGAACAACGAGCACATTCGCCAGGTCTTCACCACGAAACCCGAGAAGATGTACGACGGGGAGGCCAACGCCATCTTCGAGCCGCCGATGGGCTCATCATCTCTGATGCTCATGGAAACCGCTCGACATGCACACACCCGTCAGATCTCGCTGCGGCAGACCAGCAGAGAAAAACTGCGATCTTATCGATCCACAATCACCGCAATCATTTCCGACGAGGTGGAGCGTTGGGGCAACCACTCCAACTGTTGGAGCTGACCGAGAAACTGTACCTCGAGGTGAGCTTCAAGATTCTGTTCGGCGATGTTGCACCGACTGCCGAGACCCTCTCAAGAAGAACGTAGAGTTCTTGTCCAACGTCACACCGACGATACTGAGGTGATCTCACCAACGGAGATTCCAGCGCTGAAGGCCTGACGATGTTCGGTGGAATGCTCGCGCAGGCGCTTCGACGCGCTGCGGGGCCTGGGAGCAGAAGGACGGGGAGCTCCTGGTAGGACTGGATTTGCGAAGATCAAGTCCGAACGCCAGAGGCTCCCCGTGATCACCTATCGTGCCACACTCGACGTGCCCCGCGAACTGGCCCAGTACCTCGGGCGCCTACTGCGCGCCGAACGCCGTGACCGCGGCACTCGCACCGGCACCAGAGCGCTGACCTGCTTCCGGCACGCGGTGTTCGCCCTGTGCTGGTTCCGGGAGAACCGCGACATCACGGCGCTGGCGCGCGACCACGGCATCTCCCGCGCCACCGGCTACCGCTACCTCGACGAGGTCATCACCGTGCTCGCCGATCAAGCCCCGGACCTGCACGAAGCATTACGGCAAGCCCATCGGGAAGGTCTGGCCCACGTCATTCTCGACGGCAAGATCTTCTCCGCCGATCGTCTCGCCGAGAAGACCACCAGCGCGAAAGGCGAGCAGATCAACCTGTGGTACTCCGGCAAAGTGCACGAGCCCGGCGGCAACATCCAGGCGCTGCTGTCACCGGACGGTTTCCCGTTGCAGGTAAGCGATGTCGAGCCCGGTTCGGTGCACGACCTGACCGCGGCCCGCGAACATGTGCTGGGAGCCCTGTACTGGGCCTACTCCCAGCTCGACCTGTCCACCCTGGCCGACAACGGCTACGACGGGGCGGGCATCGGGGTGTTCACGCCGGTCAAGCAGCCCACCAACGGCCAGACCCTCGACCCGGACACCCGCACTTACAACGCCCTGCTCCGCGGCCTGCGCTGCCTCGGCGAACGAGGCTTCGCCCTGCTCACCGGACGCTGGCGCGCCCTGCAGCACTTCACCGCCAGCCCCCGCAAGATCGGCCACATCGTCAAAGCCGCACTCGTACTCACCCATTTCGAACACGGCCGACTCACCTGAAACTCGTTGAGATCACCTCACTGGCAGGCTACTTCTTCCCTGCACTGCAGCGAATCGACCCGTGGCGGAAATATGTGGAAACCCGTGACAATGTTTCTGAGCGAGGTTTTGCGGCGTTATGACGTGTCTGCCGTCGGCCGGTATCCAGCCGGTTCCCGTCGGCACGGCATCACCAGGGTGCCGTCGCGAGGTAAACCTGTACTGCTGGATCACAGGTAGCGAGCTCTTCATGTAGCGGCGACTTCGTAGTTCCGCAGACGTGATCATGCACGTGCTGGTCTCGTGGTAGTTGCTCTCGCTCAGGGCGGTCAGCCCTCGCGCGGGCAGGCGAGGGTGCGACGCGAGGCGGCTCCTGCCGCACCCACAGGTCTACAGGCCGAGAGCGGTCGGCCTGTCACGACCGCGTACCTCTGCACACCAATGCGTCCAGACCAGGATGAACACGACTCACCCGCCATCGGCTCGCCGGTGACGACATCGACGTCCATGCCGAGTACCGGCACCGGCGGCCGTCCGCGTGCGACACCTGCGTCCAGTGAACCGTCGGTTGTTCTTTCGAACGGATCGGAGACCGGCTATTCCACTCGGTGGAACACGGCCACATCGAGGGTCAGCCATGCACCACCCTGAGCGGGCAGGTGACAGGTTCGCGGGTACATCGCGACATGGAGGTGCGATCGACATGCCGCACGCGGGCGATGGACCGAGACCAGCCAACGACATCTCAGCGCGACCAGGAAGCAGGCCCTTGGCGCATTTGATCACACGGGTGTCGAAGGCAGCGCGGCGAACCACCTGGTGCGCATCGCGCCCGCGTGCCCTTCACGTAGTGATGCTTCGTTGTACCTGCACCGCCGCCGTGCACCGAGTGCCACGAAACCTCGGGAGCCTGATCACGTCAACTTTCGGAGGTTGCTCGAATGACCGATCTGCAGCTGCCCGCTTTGAAGACCATCGTGATGAATCAGCAACATTACGACTACCTGCTGCGCCATACCGAACCCCCCACTCGAACACAGCAGTGGCTCATCGACAGGACAGCGGAACTGGGTGCGTCCGCAGAGATGCAGATTCCGCACGAGCAAGGAGTGCTTCTCACGTTGCTCGTGCAGCTCACCGGCGCGCGCACGATCGTGGAGATCGGCACCTACACCGGCTACTCCACGCTGGCCATGGCCCGGGGACTGTCCGGGGATGGACGGATCGTCACCTGCGACCTTTCTCGCGAATGGACCGAAATCGCCCAGCAGGCATGGGAGAACGAAGGAGTGGCCGACCGGATCGAGGTCCGGCTCGGCCAGGCTGCGGACATCTTGGCGGCGATGCCGGACACCCCGCACATCGACCTCGCCTTCATCGACGCGGACAAGGTGAACTACCAGCGGTACTGGGAACTACTGGTGCCGCGCGTGCGCCCCGGCGGTTTGCTGCTCGCCGACAACACCTTCTACTACGGCGAAGCTTCGGGCGAGTCCCCGACGGGCAACGCCAAGGCCATCGACGAGTTCAACGACCACATCCGGTTCGACGACCGCGTCGAGGCGGTCATGCTGCCGATCGCGGACGGCCTCACGCTCGCGCGCAAACGAACCGACCAGTCCTGAGAACTCGGACCGTCGCACCTCTAGCCCCCCGCCGACGGGCGCGTCGCCCCTTCGACGATCGTCCCGTCCGGCGACTCGCCCTCGTTACCGTGCCGCTGCGGCGTCGAACATGAGTTCGACGAACAGCGCTCGTTGTCACGCGTGCTCTGCAGGCGCTTTTACTACCTGTCACCACAAATGTCGGTCAAGGGTGGCGCCGTGATGGTCCAGCGTCCGAAAGGCAATCTACCGGCCGAGTTGACCAGCTTCATCGGGCGCCGCCGGGAGATCGCGGCGGCGAAGAAGGTGCTGCCCGAGGTCCGGTTGCTGACCTTGACCGGCGTGGGTGGGGTCGGTAAGACGCGACTCGCGCTGCAGGTCGCGACCCAGACCCGCCGAGCGTTCTCCGACGGAGCGTGGTTGGTCGAACTCGCGCCGTTGCAGCGTCAAGTGCTCTTGGAACAGGCCGTTGCGGACGCGGTAGGGCTGCAGGATCAGTCCGGGCGTCCACCGAGAGAGGTGTTGGCGGGATACCTGCGCGGCAAACAGGCACTGCTCGTTCTGGACAACTGCGAACATCTCAGCGACAGCTGCGCGGTACTTGCCAGTGAGCTGCTGGCTGCGGCACCACGACTGCGGATCCTGGCCACCAGCCGCAAAGCGCTGCGCACCCCCGGCGAGCACATCCTGCCCGTGCCGCCACTGACGTTGCCGGATACAGATTCGGCTTCGCCGAACGGATTGGCCACCAACGACACGGTTCGGTTGTTCGCAGACCGGGCGGCAGCAGTGGTGCCCGAATTCACGGTGACCGAGGCCAACCTTGCCACCGTGGCAAGTATCTGCCAGCGACTCGACGGGCTGCCACTGGCGATCGAACTGGCCGCGGCGCAGGTACGAATCCTCTCCCCGCAACAGATCCTGCGCCGACTCGACGACCGCTTCCGGCTGCTCACCGCCGACAGCCCCGCTGTGCTGCCACGGCACCAAACGCTGCGCGCAGTGCTGGACTGGAGTTTCGAACTGTGCTCGCCGGCCGAACAGCTGCTGTGGGCACGAATGTCGGTGTTCGCCGGCGGATGCGATCTGGATGCGGTCGAAGCCGTGTGTGCGGGAGACATCATCGATCAGAGCCAAGTGATCGACCTGATCGCCGGACTGATGGACAAGTCAATCTTGGTCAGGGACGAGCCCAGCAACGGCGCCCCCGTTCGCTACCGGATGCTGGAAACGGTCCGCCAATACGGCAAAGGCAAGCGGCAGGCAGGCGAGGACGGGATGCTGCGTCGGCGGCATCGGGACTACTTCCTGAGTCTGGCCGAGCACGACGCGGCCAGGTGGTTCGGGCCAAACCAACGGGAGATCACCGACCGGACCCGGCGTGAGCACGCCAACCTGCGGGTAGCCCTGAAACACTGCCTGACCACCCCCGGCGAATCCCAAGCGGGACTGAGGATGGCCACAGCCCTGTACTACTTCTGGTTCGGCTGTGGCCTCAGATCCGAGGGACGGCACTGGCTTGACGAGATGCTTGCACTCGACGACTCGCTGAGCCGGGCAGGAGCCACCGCCCTGTGTGCCGCCGCCGACCTCGCCGCTGTGCAGGATCCCGTCGCCGCCATCGAGATGGCCACCAAGTGCCGGCGGTGGGCCCAGTCGCACGATGACCAGACCATGCTGGCCCACGCGCTGTTCGCCCTGGGCACAGCCGAATGGTCCGCTGACAACCTGCCCCGAGGACGGGCGCTGCTCGAAGAGGCCTTGAACCTGTTCGAGACCCTGGGCGAGCCCAACACGATCATGGTCCTCACCTACCAGCGGTTGAGCGGGACAGTCGGTTTCAGCGGCGACCTCGATCTCGCGATCGAGCTGGCTCTGAAAGCCTGCGATCTCTGCGAAAAGCACGGCGAGCGGATGGCACGGGCGTACGTGCTGAATGCGCTGTCTTTCGCGGAGTCGAGACGAGGCGAGCTGACATCGGCTCGCAAGCACGCGCGCGAGGCCCTGCGTGACCTTCACGCCTTTGACGACAAGCTGGGCATGGGGGTCCTCTTCGAGCGCTTGGCCTGGATCGCGGGAACCATGGGCGACGGCGAGCGAGCCGCGAGCCTGCTTGCCGCGGCAGAGAAGATGTCGATCGAGGGCGGTGGCAAACCGCTGGCGGGCTTTTCGCAGTTCCGCGCCGCGCACGACCAATGTGAACGGCAGGCGCGTGAAGTTCTGGGTGACCAGGCGTTCGAGGCCGCGCTCAAACAGGGCGCCGAAATCGACGTCGCCCAGACAATCTCCTACGCCCTGGGCGAAAACTCACTGACAAGTCCCCGGCCTCGGCAGCAGGCGGCCGCCGATGATCCATTGGCATCGCTGACTCGCAGGGAACGACAGGTCGCCGAACTAGTCGCCGAAGGACTGTCCAACAAAGACATCGCCTCCCGGCTCGTGATCGCCGAACGCACCGTCGAAGGGCACGTCCAAAACGTCCACGTCAAACTCGGATTCACCAAACGCGTCCAACTCGCCGCATGGTTCATCGAACAACGCCAAACCGGAACCAGTGACGAGGCTGAAGTCGCCAACCGATCATGGCCTCGTTGACGGCGCTACGGGAACAGCTCCCCCTGCTCACCGCCTCACCAAATGGCGGCCAATGAGTCGGGTAGCCGGGAGGAACTTCCCCTCCCGGCCCGCGGCGCGATCGGATCGGCGGGATGCCGCGTACGAGCGGCTCGAAGGCCTGACTGTCGTACGAGTTCGCGCCGGAGGTCTTTCGTGTCCAACCCGCCCGGCTACGGTCCGCCACCGATGATCACACTGCCCGGTTAAGTTCGAAGACCCGGATCACCGCGTTCTTGACCGCCGATCCGGCACATGACCACCTCGCTCACGCTGACGCGTTTCAATTGACGCGACTTGCTCCGCACGGTCGCCACACACGGCAGCCGGCCATCAGGCGGCGACACCGCGCCCGATCGCCGCGGATCGCCCATGTCTGCGAACAGGCGTCGCAAACGGACCATGGCCGCGCCGCGACAGGTCAGCGGCGCTTACAGGTCGGCAGAAAAACCGATATCCGAACTCTGCAACCCGATCAGACACCAGCCGCTTTGTTGATCACATCGCACCCCAACAGGTGCGCTGCGATCGCACGGTTTCACGGAACAGCGCGAAGAAAATACCACGCACCGGCAGCCTTCTGCGCTTTGCTGCCGTTCCGCGAACCACCGTTGGCAAAATTTCTCAATTTCCTTGCTTGAGCCGCATCGCGACCGAACTCATTTCAGCCTCCGGCATCAAATTGATGAACCCCGCGTGATCTGTTGCCGGATGACGCAGTTCGCCAGGGAAGCTGTCAATCGCGAACGGACGACCGCGAGGAATCTTGTAGCTTACGGTGATAATGAGGCGTGGAATTGCAAACGTCCCCACAGGACATACCTCACCGCCTAGCGGAAACACCACGTGCGAACGGTGCGACGAACTGTCGGTATTCAGTCCGTCCCAGCAACTGGGGAACTCGTAGACGCGCAATGTCTGGGCGCCATCACCACAAAGTGGGTACTTCGTCGTGAAGCGACCACCGAAGTCAGAGCATCCCCACCTGGCCACAGTGTCGGCACCGAAACCGTTTGTGACCGCCTTCGCGTCTCCCGTCATCATCCGCAGGAATCGCGGCATGGGAACCAACTGTCCAGCCAGATTTCCTTCGTAGCGAACCTCCACGTTCTCCGGTGGCAGAACCTCACCGAAATTGCCGTCAACACTTCCGTCCCCCGGATGCACGTCGTGAGCCGCCCCGTCCGTCAGCCTCAGCACCGGCCAGAAGTAGCTGGACAGGTCGCCCCTCTCGCATGTGCTGGCGGAGGCGTTCAACGTTGCGTTGGTCGACATCGCGTCCGTCGATGTGTTGCCGACATATTCGTGCAGGTGATGCGCAGCAGCTGGAGCACCTGGCGTGGTGATCGGGTTGTCCGCGTTGAGGTGACGTCGTTCATTGGTTCCGCAGTGCACCACGACACTCGGTACACCCAGAACCTGGCGGATCGGCTCGAGCTTCGCCGTCGACACGTAGTAGCCGTCGTCCCAGGCTTCGATCAGTGTCGTGCCGAACGTGATCATGATGAACACAGCAAGCGCCGCGACCAGGACGGTTGTCAAGGACCTGACATACGAGATCACCGCTCAAGTATTGACAGACCAGCAACCAGTCGACTGCCGGCTGCAGACAAGTACAAGCATCTCTGCACGTTCGGTCCCGGCGCCGAACGCTCACACCTCAGTCGCGTGATGTCGATAATTCATGATCGTTACAGGCTTCGGGCAGGACGACGGCAATGTGCGGAAAGCGTCGATTTACTGTTCTGACAGGTTGACGAACGCTGGCGTGTCAGCGCCTGGATGTGACGAAGCCTCTGGTAGGAGAACTTCCGGCAAAGATCGTTTCGCGGATGCCCAGCAGCTTCACGTGCTGTTCTACGGTGCCACGCCGTCACCTCAGACCCCGACCTTCGTGCCCAGCCTGGCCCACGCCCATCGCAAGCAGCTCAGATCGGCGTGACGCGAGCTCAACCCAGAACAACAGGCACTGCCGGTGCTGATGCACCCACGAGAAGGCGAGACATTCGCCGACCTCGACACCGCATTCACGGCCTCGGCCACGACCTGCTGGTGCTATACCGGCGAAACCGCCAAGCCACTGGCTCATCGGTCCCCGACACCACGGCAAGCACAAGCTGCACGGGATCAACCCGCAGATGATCGCCTCCCCCAGACCGCACGACCTCGCGGTTATCCGGGAGCCTGCCCGGCAGCACCCGCGACACCGCCGCCAGCCGGACTTGAAACCCCCGCGGCCCCGCGCACTACACCGGGCTGACCGCCTCCAGAGACAAGGGCCACCAAGGCTACAACCAGACCAGGCACCTCCTGCGGGAGCCCCACCGCTGCCCCCATCGCACCCACCGACTGGCCAAAACCATCCACGTCCTGCACAACCACAAAGTCGCCACAGGATGAAAAAGCTCATTATTAACAGAAACCAGGGCCCTCCACGAAAAGAAGTGCACCGGCGGCGGGCAACCTGCGGATGACCTTCCACTTCACCCCGATCGGGTCGTTGCGGATGAACCAGATCGAGATCCGGTTCAGGATCATCACCCGCCAGGCAATCCGCTGCGGCACCGTCACGGCCCTGATCAAGCATCGGCGATTACGTCACCCACTGGAACACCAACGCCCGATCGTTCCACTGGACCGCCACCACCGACGACATCCTCGCCACCGCTCAACTAATCCAGCAGAACGTCAGAAAACTCACGACAACAACGCCGGGTAAGCACCGAGCGCAGTTTAATCGCATCGGCAATCTTGGTCGCGATGCCAGTGCAGCCATGATCTTTCCGCGTTCAAATCCTCCTCAGGCCACACCGATCTGATCTTGCGACCAGAAAGATCTGATCGGAAGTCTCGCCAACAAGACAAATGATTCCGCGGTGCGCGCCCACCTCGTGTGCGAGGTCGGCGGTCAACCCCTTGGCGGCGCTCAGTCAAGCTGATCACTTCTCCCGAAACTTGTGTCCCACCAGACGGAACGCGGACTTGCCCGCGTCCAGCTTGGATCACAGACTTCAGGGTCTCGCAAGCGAATGTCTACATGTACACGTTGCAAACATGCCAAGAGCGACCTGGAAGGTCGGTAGCACAATGGCTGTAGACGCGACAATGCGCCCCGTTTCGGTTCTTTCAGTCTCCGACCGGCGAACGCTGAGCGACCTTGAATCTGCTTCGGAGCCCGTCGATGTCGTTCTCGACCAAGCCGTCCGGGAACGCGTCGCCAGTGGACGGGAATTCGTTATGCGATGCCTCGCTGAACGAAGAGCTGTCTACGGGGCCACTACGGGATTCGGCCCTCTGGTGGGGTTCGTCGGCCGGGACACGGACTCCGAACAATGCGAGAATCTGCTGTCCCATCTCACAGCGGGCCAAGGGCCGGACCTACCTGTTCCGATCGTGCGTGCGGCGGTACTTGCGAGGCTGTCGTCACTCGCAATGGGCCGGTCTGGCGTATCGGCTTCCGTTCTCGACGCACTCGCCGCGATGCTGCGCACCACCTTCACTCCTGCTGTGCCCCGGCTCGGTTCTGTTGGTGCCAGCGGTGACCTGATCCCGCTCGCACACGTCACGCAGGCGTTGAAGGGCCGCGGGCACGCCTATGCTGACGGAGTACGGATGCCCGCGAGCGTCGCGCTGTCCCGCTGCGGCCTGCGACCACTCGAGCTCGACGGGCGAGACGCACTGGGCCTGGTGAACGGAGTGTCGCTGACGACGGCGGCGGCCGGCTTGGCGATGGCCCAGTTCATCCGTTCGCACCGGTCCGCCGGATTGCTCACCGCGGTGCTTGTCGACCAGCTCGGTAGTGGTGTCGACTTCAGTGAACACCTCCTCCTTGACGCCTTCGGTCACCCGGACGTCGTCGAGGAGGCCGAGTTTCTTCGGTCAGCCCTGGCCGGGACCGTACCCACCGGTAACCGGCCGTTGCAGGAACCGTACACCATTCGCTGCGCTCCTCAGCTTCTCGGAGCGGTCAGGGCGAGTGTTCGGCACGCAAACCAGGTGATCCTGGCGGATCTCAACGGCATCAGCGACAATCCGTTGTTCTTTGCCGAACATGACAAGGTTCTGCATGGCGGTAATTTCTTCGGCCAGCCGGTCGCCTTTGCCGCCGACATCATGACCTTGGCCGCGGTGCAGACAGGCAACCTCGCCGAACGGCAGCTCGACCTTCTTGTCGATCCCCACCGAAACGGTGGCCTACCACCGGTACTTGCGACCGAGCCCGGACGACAACACGGGGTTCAAGGTGTGCAGATCGCGGCAACCGCAATAGTCGCCGACATGCGGCGTACAGCTACACCCGCGTCAATCCAGAGCCTGCCGACCAACCTTCACAACCAGGATGTCGTCCCATTCGGGACGCAAGCCGCATTCAATGCTTTTGACCACGTTCAGTCGCTTCGGCTGCTCCACGGCTCCTTGGCCTTGGCGTTGCGGCAAGCGGTTCATGTCGGTGCGCGCAAGCCCACCGCGCCGGTTTGCGCGGAAGTCATTGAGAGGCTCGCCGACGAGATCGCACCGATCGATCCCGACCGCCCGCTCCACGACGATGTGCGCGCAGCTGCTGACGTGCTGGACGCGATCGCGGCGGAGGCGTGATGACGGTGCTCATCCAGTGCTTTTCGGCGGGCGCACGCGGGTTTTCAACGACCAGACACGATTGACAATCATGCGTTCCGCAACAGCTGGCTTTTCACTCTGGATCGTGATGAGGAGTTCCCGTGGAGCAACGTCAACTTGGCGCGACCGATCTGAAGGTCTCCGCTCTCGGACTTGGTACTTCGACGTGGGGCACCACCACCGATCGACACGAGGCCGCCGCGCAGCTGCGGTCGTACGCAGAGGCAGGGGGCAACCTGGTCGACACCGCTGACATCTACGGTGGCGGCCGAGCCGAGGAGATCGTCGGCCAGCTGCTGGGCGCGGTCGTCCGCCGTGAAGACATCGTGCTTGCAACCAAGGCCGCTGCCGTACTGGACGATCCAGACCGTCGGCAGAACGCCTCCTGCTCGCACCTCCTGTCCGCATTGGACAAATCACTGGCCAGACTGGGTACCGATCATGTCGATCTGTGGCAGCTGCATGCCTGGGATCCGGCCGTGCCGCTGGAGGAAACCCTGGCCGCCACCGATGCCGCACTGCGGGCAGGCAAGGTTCGCCACATCGGCGTGTGCAACTACGCAGGCTGGCAGACCGCGAAGGCGGCGACGTGGAAGAAGCTTGACGGAGTCGCGCCGCTCGCGTCGTGCCAGGTCGAATACTCCTTGCTGGAGCGAGGAATCGAGCGTGAGGTCGTGCCCGCCGCCCTGGACGCGGGACTGGCGGTGCTGCCGTGGGCACCGCTCGGCCGGGGCGTGCTGACCGGCAAGTACCGCACCGGAGTGCCGACCGAGCGGCTGGAGAGCCGCTTCTTCAGGTGGTACGTCGGACGCTACATCGACGATCGATCCGCCGGCATCGTGGAGGAGGTCGCCACGGTGGCGGACGAGCTGTCCGTGCCGCCGCTGGCCGTGGCGCTTGCCTGGGTGCGTGACCAGCCCGGCGTGGTCGCGCCACTGGTTGGCGCCCGTACTGCCGGCCAATTGCGCGAGTCACTGGCCCCGGCCACGGTCGCCTTGGAGCTGCCCACCGAGATCCGCCTCCGTCTGGACGCCGTGTCGGCTCCGCACATCGGCTATCCCGAAAGCGGAATCTGAGCAGGAGAACCGTCGTGAACAACGAACCCGTCAAGCTGCTCAACCGGTCGTTCATGAGCGATCCATATCCGATGCTCGCATCCCTGCGTCGAGACCACGCCGCGATCCCGGTGGAGAACGGTGGTTTCCGGATGTGGGTGATCACCCGCTACGACGACGCCCGCGCGCTGCTGTCCGACCCGACACTGCAACGTGACCTGGTCAAGCACCGGCACTCGGTCGTCAGACAGAACCTGGTGGACATAGAACGGCGGCCCAAGCTGCCTCGTGAACTGCGCCGCAGCATGCTGGACCAGGACGGCGCAGACCACCGCAGGATGCGCGGCATCGTCGCCAAGTTCTTCACCCCGTCGCGGCTCGCGACGAAACGGCCCCGGCTCGAACGGCTCGCCGACGAGTTGCTCGACAACCTGCCAGTCGGCGTACCGATCGACATCGTCGACCGGTACGCCCGGCCGCTGTCCACCATCGTCCTGTCCGAGATGCTGGGCGTGCCGGAGGACTCACGCGCGGAATTCCCGGCATGGGAGACGGCGATCCTCACCGCGCCGAGCAAACCTGAGGTCGAGGACGCCGGTCGACAGCTGAAGGCCTTTGCCGGGGAGCTGATCGCGCTCAAACGCGAACAACCGCGTGACGACCTGCTCACCGAACTCGTAGGGGCAGCCTCGTCCGGCCTGCTGGACGATCCCGAGCTGATCTCGATGATCACGTTGCTGTTGATCGCCGGGTTGGAGCCGACCAGCGCGATCGGCAGCGGCGTCCTCGTCCTGCTCCGCCATCCCTCGGAGCTGACGCGCCTGCTCTCCAACCCGGAGCTGATGACCTCGTGCGTCGAAGAGATCCTGCGGTTCGAGACCCCGTTCCGGATGCTCACCCCGCGCTATGTCGACCACCCGCTGAAGCTCGAGGGTGTGACCATCCCGGCCGGCGAACTGTTGCTGATCTCCACCGGCTCGGCCAACCGGGACGCGGATCAGTTCGCCGACCCCGACAAGTTCGACATCACTCGCCACACCAAGGGCCACCTCGGGTTCAGCCACGGCATTCATCGTTGCCTCGGTGCCGAACTCGGCCGGATGGAAACCGTCGTCGGCCTCGGTCGGCTGTTTGCCCGGTTTCCGGAAACGGCACTGTCGACACCTCCGGAGGACGTGCGTTGGCGGCCCGGTATGTTCATGCGCCGACTCGACTCGTTGCCGGTGGTGCTGGCATGACGGCCGTCGAGCAGGTTGCACTCCCCGACGGGCGAAGCGTGTGGATGGTCTTCGGGCACGCTCTCGCCCGACAGGTCCTGGGTGACACCCGGTTGTCCAACGACACCGGTGCTATGGGTGACAAAGCGCCGCTCGCAGGGCTGCCGGCGACCGTGCGTGACATCGTGGCACAGGACATGCTCAACAACGACCCACCGCAACACACCCGGCTGCGCAAGCTTGTCGCGCACCGGTTCACCGGCCGCAGCACCAGCGCCATGCGACCGGTGGTCAAGGAGATCGCCGAGCGGCTGCTGGACGACATGGACGCCCCAGGCGAGATCGACCTCGTCGTCGAGTACGCCAGGCCGCTACCCACGCTCGTACTCGGCTCGATGATCGGCATTCCCGATGCCGACTGCCCGGACGTGCAGCGCTGGTCGGACGTGTTCGTGTCCGAAGTGCTGCTGGCCAGCGACAGCCTGCTGGACGCGACCAAGTCGCTGCTGGACTACATCAGCGAACTGGCGCGACGCAAGCGCAGGGAGCCGGGAGAGGACCTGATCTCCGAACTGGTCACGGCGAAGCTGAGCGACGACGAGCTCAGTGCGACGGTGTTCGTACTGCTCATCGCCGGGCAGACCGCGACAACGCAACTCATCGCCCAGGCGTTGTACCTGCTGCTGACCAATCCAGAGCAGCTCGATGCCGTGCGGGCGGACATGATGCTGCTGGGCGGTGCCGTGGATGAGGCGCTGCGGCTCAACCCGCCGTTGCGGATGACGGCGTTCCGTATGGCCCGTGAGTCGCTGCTGCTCGGCGCCACCGAGGTCCCTGCAGGCGAGATCGTGTTGTGTTCACTGCCTTCCGCCAACACAGACCCGGCCAAGTTCGTTGATCGGCACCGATTCGACGTGCGCCGTGCCAGCAACCAGCACCTGTCGTTCGGGTTCGGGATCCACCGCTGTCTCGGGGCGAGTCTGGCGAGGATGGAGGCCGAGACGGCAATCGGCGCTCTGCTGCGGCGTCACCCGGAGCTGCGAATCACGACCCCGGTGGAGGAGTTGCCGTGGGTGGAGATGGCGATCGCGCGAAAACTGATGTCGCTCCCGGTCCATCTCAGCTCATGATGTGTCTGTCGCCTGGCATGTGCTCGACACCGGTACGTTCACCTGCCTGTGCGCGCTGTCCTTCGCTCGCAGCTGTGCCCTCAGTGGCAAATACCCACCTGGAACGTCACGGAGCCCCGAGCCGACACCGCCTGGGAGTGCTGCAAGCACGCCGAGATCACGGACCGCATCGACTTCTGTGTGGCGCCGGCCTGGACACGAAGGCGGTGATCGCGGCGCGGCTGGGGTCTCGGGTGAGACGTTGCGGCTGATCGTCAAGCCGCCCACCTCGCGCTCGACAGGTGGCAGTCCAGGCACGCCCGGATCATGAGTTCGAAGCTGTTCGCCAAGCGCGGCCTCCTGCTCGCTCGACGCACTTCAGCGCCTTGGCGGGGCTGACCTGGTCGGTGATACACCGGTTCTCGTAGAGGGCGACGAGTTCTGATCCTGCCTCGGTTTCGAAGTTCATCGCGGCCACCACGGGCATGCTCTTCTTGTAACGCAGCAGTTCTGCGCCGACCGCCTTACCGGTGACCGCCGGATCGCCCCAGAGGCCGAGTTCGTCGTCAACGGGCTGAAAGGCCAGCCCGACGTGATGACCGAACGCGCGCAACGACATCAACTGAGCGTCATCGGCCTCGCCCATCACATCGTCGTGCACCAGTGGGAAGTAGCGCCGCCGGGGGATCATCGCCCGGATCGCTCGTAAGGAGATCGAGTCGCCGAAGAAGCTGGGCCGCCACCGGTACGTCATCGAACGGACCTTGGAATGGGCTTCCCGGTTCCACCGGCTGGCACGCCGCTAAGAACGCAAAGCGACCCACTTCCTGGCACTCGCCCAGCTCGCCTGCGTGGTGATCTGCTACCGCCGAATAATCAAACTTGACGTGCTCGCCCACAAAAACCCCAAATCAGATGCAGTCCTAGCCGTGCGGCGTGCAGGAGAGCGTCCACATCAGACCAGCCGCCCCAGGCCGTCAGGCACAGCGGTTCACGGTGAACCTCCAGGTTCCCGAACCAACCGAGTACGGTTGCACGTCCCCATTCACGGCGAGCTTGACCGCACCCGCTGTGGCGCGAACCCCGGGAGCACCGAACATGGGCACCGACACCGTGGCGGTGGTGCCGACCGGAACTCTCACCGTGAGGTCGAACCCGCACCTCTCGTTCGTCCATGACGAGCTCACGTTCCCCCGGACCGTGTCGATCGACGTCGACAGGCGGGCGAGGGTGCCGGGCACCTGTGGAGCGATCGCGATCGTGGCATAACCAGGTGAGGCGGGGGTGATACCGCCGAGCCGGGTGTAGAAGCTCGCGTTGACGCCGGCGAACATGGCGTGGTCGTGGGTCTCCATGTTGGACTCGTAGGTCCATTGCTCCCAGGGGGTGGTGGCTCCCCGGCTGATCTGGTAGCCGAACCCCGGATAGGTCGTCTGGCTCAGCACCATCCTGGCCACGTCGACGCGGCCGACCGCGGCGAGTGCGTCGACCAGGTAGCGGGTGCCGAAGATGCCCGTGTCCAGGCGGCCGTTGTCCTTGCCCAGCACTGTTTCGGCCAGGCGGGCTCCCACGGCTGAGACCCTGTCCCGCGGGACCATGCCGAACGCCAGGGGGAGCACACTGGTGGTCTGGCGTCCGCTGCCGTAGAAGGTCTTCGTGGGATCCAGGAACCGGTCGTTGAACGCGGCCGCGATCGAGGCTTCCAGCTGCCTGAAGCGCTCGGCGTCCTGCTGGAGACCGAGGGCCTCGGCCGCACGCGCGACGTCCGCGGTCTGCCGGTAGGACAGGGCGGTGTTGACGATCGAACGTTCGCTGAAGCACTGGCCCGCGGTCGGGCTTCCCTGGCCGTTGCCCGCCTCCGGGCCGTGGACGGGTGGGCACCAGTCACCGAAACCGCGGTCCTCCGGCCAGATGTGGCCGGGGTAGGCGGCGGCGTTGACATCGGCGAAGGCCTTCATCGCGGGGTAGTTCCTGGCAAGCAACGACTTGTCGCCATACTGCTCGTACAGCGACCATGCGAGCGATACCGAACCGCCCCCCATGTCGGGTTGCTGCGCGTTGTGGGCGTCGTTGGGCAGGGCCGTTCCCGGTGGCAGGTCGGCCAGGTACTTGGCGTAGAACCGTTCCATGCCGAACTCGCGGATGGCGGCCGCGTGGTAGGCCTGGACGTCCATTCCCGGCGGCGTGCGCTCGTCGCGGACCGGGGTGTCCGTCGGCAGGCTCATCGAGTTGTTCAGCATCGCCCAGCGATTGTTGAGCCAGATCTTGTTCAGCAGTGGATCGGAGCTGTCGAAGGACCCCGTGGACGCGACGTCCGCGCGGGTGACCTGCGCGGTCACGCTGCCCAGGTCCGGCTTTCCCGGGAAGCCGGTGACTTCGAGGTAGCGGAAACCGTGATACGTGAAGCGCGGCTCGTACGTCTGCACTCCCGCCGAACCGTCCAATGTGTACGTATCGGTGGACGCCGCGCTCCGGTTGGTCGTCGTGTCCAGCAGCCCGTCGGCGTGGAGCTCTTCGGCTGTCCGCATGCGCACCGTCGTGCCGGACGGACCAGTGACTCGCAACTTCGGCCGCCCGGCGATGTTCTGACCGAAGTCGTAGACGTACGTCCCAGGACTGGGCTGGGTGAGGGCGGTCGCCGTGAGCACCTGCACGACGCGGATCGGCGGCGCGTCGTTCGCGGCGAGCACCGGGCTCGGAGCCGGCGTGGTCCGCACGGAGTACCACTTCGAATCGTCGAACCCCGGCCCGTCCCAGCCCCGCTGGAGCAGTCGTGCGTCGTAGCTCTCGCCGCCGTAGATGTCATTGGTGGTGATGGGGCTCTCCGACCAGCGCCAGGAGGTGTCGGTGGTGATCGTCGTGCGGGAGCCGTCGGCGAACGTCACCGCCAGCACCACGATCGCCTGTTTGGGTCCCTGCCAACGGAACCCGTACGGGCTGAACCGGGAGCCATAACCGTTGCCGAGCCAGATTCCCGCGACGTTGGAGCCGCGCCGCAGCGACGACGTGACGTCGTAGGTGTCGTAGAGACTGCGCTTCTCGTACGGCGTGCCGGCCGGCGTCAGAACGTGGTCTCCGACCTTCTCGCCGTTGAGACGCAGCTCGTAGAATCCGAGGCCGTAGACGTGAGCACGGGCGCTGGCGATCGGCCGATCGAGGGTGAACTCCTTGCGCAGCAACGGTGAGTCGGGCTCGGCCGAGAGCAGCGTCGGATCTCCGCGCGGTTCCAGCCTGCCGTCGACGATCGGCACGCCGGGAAACCGCGGATCGGGTGACGCCGAGAAGCCGTCGGAGAACAGCGGCTGCCCCGCGAGGTCGCGCACGACCACGTCGTCGTACTGGGCGATCTCGGAGACTCCCTGGCTGGTCGACGACCGGAACCCGATCGTGCCCCGCTCCACCAGGTCGACGTCGCGGACGTCGACCTGGGTCCCGTCGACCCAGGTCGTGACAGTGCCACCCTCGGCCCGGATCCGGACGTGGTGCGGCGCGGTCACGTTCGACGGCGTCAGCACAGGGCTGAGGTCCACCTCACCGAGCAGGGCGTAGGAGCCCTGCTTCCTGGTGTGCGGCCGCAACATCACCTTGCCGGGTGAAGTCACCACATTGATCTGCCACATCGCGAACGTGTCGGAATCCTTGGCGCGGAACAGGAAACTCGCGGCTCCCGACCTGATCGTCACGTCCGCGTCCAGGGTGAAGTCCTGCCAGGAGTAGGCGTTGCCGGAGTCCGGAGTGATCCACTGCGCACCTGCCCATCCGGCCGCGCCGAACGTGCCCGTCTCCCACCACGTGACCGGCGCCTGACCGGCAGCGCGCCCGCCGGCGTCCCAGATCCGGACAGTCCAGTAGTACCGGCGCTCGGGTGCCAGCGCCGGTCCGCCGTACGGGACAGCGACAGAGTCGGCGCTGCTCACCTTTCCGCTGTCCCAGATGTCGGTCCGCCCGGCCGCGAGAATCCCGGGATCGCTCGCGACGAGGACGCGATAGGCGGTCTGCAGATCACCCCGCTTGCCTGACCGCAGCCTCCAGCTCAACGCCGGCCGGGGATCGTCCACGGCCAGCGGGACAGCGGTGTTGTTCACCCTCAGGTCGTGGACCGTGAGACCGCCGACGGCCCAAGAGCGCGGGAGCACGACCGAGGACAGCACCAGCAGCTGGCAGAACACCAGGACGATCACCGCCCGGACGGTCTTCGGACGACTTCGACCGAACATGACATGCCCCGCTCTCCCTGTGAGGAACCCGTGCTTCACACGTGGTTGGCGGAGATCTCCCTCAGGTAAATTGAAACGTTTCAATCAGCACCGTAGCGGCTAGCTCGGCGCAAACGCAATGCTTTGACCTCGGATCCACACTCTCGGCCGAGGAGGGTCGATCGACCATGGGAATGCCGAATCGATTCAGGGCATCAACCGCCACCGAGACCGAACTGAAAGGTTTCAACGCGCCGGGTGCGACATCGACCCGCTAACGCTCTCGATGGATGTTGGGCTTGACCGGGAGCGGGAAGCGCAAACCTTCTGCGTCACTGCCCGGAAAGCGGCCCCGATGCCCCTGCCCACAGGTTGGTCACGCTGCCAACAAGGGCGCACGCTGCCCACCACACCTGGTCTCCATCGACGCATATCCCATGTGCGGCGGTGATGGCCGCCCCACCCGCAAGGTCGCCAGCACGGTGAACTTGATCACCGTGCTGGCGACGCTCGCTGACTTCTCGACCGGTTGCCGTCGGTGAACTGGACAAGCTGTGGGATCGCGCCCTGAAGCGCGCCATGTGTCCCTTCCTCGATTCTGCTCACCGCGAGACGTGCCGCAGTGAGCAGCGACGGGCATCAACAGCACGGTCAGAGGAGTTACCAACGCTCACGCCACCGACGACGCAGAGACCTCAGTAGCCGAGTTTCCACAGCTGATAACCGCCGTTGTTGCACGGCTCCATGTAGACCCTACCATCATAGTTGCTATCGAGACACTGACCGTTGCCGTTCACGTAATTCACCCTGTCATAATTGCTGCCGACTGCCTTCCACTCTTGACCGGCGTTCTGCGGGTCGGAAGAGCAACCAGAAATACGAACAGGATTTCCACCGGTGATGCATCCGGCCGTCAGAAGGTGCTTGAAGCGAACGTAGTCATAGTCCTCATGCCCCAGCAGACCAGGCTCCCAATCCTGCCTGGAACTGCTGAGGACAGGCAGGACACAGGACTCGGTGATGAGTTCACCATTATCGTTGACCGCCAAACAGAGGCCGGTCTCCCAGTTCCTCATGTAGGTCAGGATGGGAGGACCGGCTTGAGCAGGAGTCACGACGACGACGCTGGCAACGACGGCGAGCGCCAATGCAGCGAGGGCCGCGAACGGCCTGGCAGCACGCCGCCCCCGGACTCCCCAGCTCTTCAGAATTTCGGACATGCGTCACCTCTCAGATCAAGGATTTCGAAAAACCCATCTCAATCAGGAACACGACAGAGAAGCTCAAGGAGGAATCGTCACTTCAAGTCAAATTGGAGCGAAGCGATACGCTAGCGCAATCAGGTGACCCCTATTCGCAGTCTGGGAGTGCTCGACGTCTCACGACGGCGGCGCCTCCACACACAACGCGCGTTCCAGCAATTTCCACGCGGAAGATCCGCCGCGCCGACTGAGCGAAGAGCAGGACCGGAGCTCGCAATGGCTCCTACCTCCAAGTGGTCAGCTCGTCCACCGGTTGGAATCAATTACCGATGCACTCTCACAGCGATGTCGATCCACTTCCAGATCATGCAAAACAGCTTGTGGTCGAGCGAGGCTCGGACAGGTCAGGCCTTGCCGTCCAAAACGGTCTGGATGCTCACCAGAGTGACATGTCCCGCCGTACTCGTGGGCAAGGCTTCGAAGGCCCTCACCACCAGCTTGACATTGGTCGGCCGGTCGGCGTCATCCGAACCGGAAACGCCTCGGTGTCGTTCACGATGCAAGCGACGGTGCCGGTCGAGAAGAAACATCCGGACTGCTCATGAGCGCCGACCACGGTGTTGACCGGCTTGCTTGTCATGAGGTCGAGGCCGGGAGCGCTCGGATGCATCTGGCGGCGTCAGCGTTGTCTGCTCACCCGCGGTGATCGCCCGCCGGTTGCGCTAATCACCTCGATCTTCTCACCGGGCTTCTGGATGACGGCCTGGCAGCCAGGCAACCACCACGCCATAGACCGGTCGAAGGCCACTGAGACATCACCGGTCCATGTGCTGTACAGCATCCCGAGCGCGACTCCAACGTGGTTCACCCCCTTGCCTCACCATACTTGCGTGTTGCCGAGACAAGTGGTTGCGGAGTGCATTCCAGGTGCCGTGATCGACATTCCGGACACAGACATCTCCTCGGTAAGAGAACTAGTTCGACGCGAAAGCGAGGAAACCACAAAGATCGCTGCCCACTCGCGTTCCCGCGGAATCGATGCCCTTCCGCACCACGACCACGTCCCATCCGCCCACTGCGAATACGTGGCGAATACGCGTGCGGAGCCAGGACAGGGCCGCTCCATCTGTGGTTCCAACGGCTCCGCCAGAGAACCCAACGCCACTTGGGGCGTTGCCAAGATACGCGACCTGGTGCAGCTACACCGGAGGTTCGGTCAACCGTGGTGGCTCTGCGGTGGATCCTGCGTGATGGACCGCACTCCGCTGGGCGGAGCGGCGTCTCGGTAGAGCATCCGCACATCCGCGGTGTACGCCGGCCGAGCCTTGCCCTGAACCTCGACCGTGACGGACAGGACGACTTCGGTGAAACCACAGGGGCGTGTCCTCGCCGAAGCCAACGCGGCGGTAGCACGGATTCGCCCGCCCACGGGCACCGGTGTGGTGAAGCGCAACCTGTCGACTCCTTTGTTGACCACAGCGGAGACACCTTCCACACGGAGGATCTCGTCGAGCATGGGAACGAGCAACGACAACGTGAGGAATCCGTGTGCGACAGGTCCTCCGAAGGGGCCCGCCTCGGCTTCGGGACCGGCCTGGTGGAGCCACTGGCGATCACGTGTGACGTCCGCGAACCCGTCGACTGTGGCTTGTTCCACGGGCAGCCACGTACTCGTACCCAGCGTGTCTCCGACGGCTTCAAGCAGGCCCGCGGGGGTGGAGAAGACTCGCGCGGTCATGTCAGTGTGACCAGGACAGCGGTCTGGCCACCGAAGTCCAGCGAGTTGCCGACAGCAGCGCGGAACACGCCGGTTCTCGAAGCCTTCGTGACGGCACCTACGTCGATTCCCAGGTAGATCGATGCGGATGTCGCTGTCGAAGGTACGACAGGTACGACGCCGCCACGTAACACCAGAAACGTGCACATGACCCCAATGTCTGAGGCCTCGGGAGGGTGCCCCGCAAGACGCTTGGTCGAGATGAGGTCGACCTGGCCGCCGAGCACCCGCCGGATCAACCGATGCACGCGAGCACCGCGGGCAGGGGCCGCTGTTCGGAACCCCTTGTCCCACCTCGATGTCAAGGCGCCGCCCTCCTGGCGTCGACGAGCCCGGCGACACCCAGCACGGACTGGTGGAGGACGATTTCCTGCTCGTCGACCTCGACGCCGAACTCCTTCTGCGCGATCATCGCCAGCTCGACCAAGGCGAGCGAGTCGAAATCCAGCTCCTCCAAGGTGGCAGCACCGCACACGCGCTCAGCGGACACGCCGAAGTGCGTCACGAGCAACGTCGTCAACCGGTCCAGTGTGTTGTTGGCAGTCATGGGTGTTCTCCCGCTCGTTGTTGAGTTCTTGTCGCGCAACAGATCCCCCGGCATCGAACTTCAGCCGATCTCGACCTCAGGCCAGGTCAGCACAGTGGATCCCCAGCTGAGCCCCGCTCCGAATGACGTGATCAGGATGCGATGACCTGGGGCGATGTCGCCGGTCGCAGCCGCGTCGGCAAGCACCAGCGGGATCGACGCCGCCACGGTGTTACCGACGCGGTCGACGTTCATGACCACGCGGTCCTGCTCCACCGCGAGATTGCGAGCCACAGCCGAGAGGATGCGCGCGTTCGCCTGGTGACAAGCGAACCGGTCCACGTCCTCGATGCGCCACCCGGCACGTTCGAGCACCTTGCCGGCTGACTCGCTCATCCTCATGACGGCGTTGCGGAACACTGGCTGGCCGTCCATGCGGAAGTGGAGGTCCGCGGGATCAACGGGTAGTCCGGAACCGCGTTGTTCCGAACCACCCGCAGGGACGATCAACAAGTCCGCGTTGGAGCCGTCCGACCCCAGGTCGAACGGACCGAGCGCGCCCGGCTCGTCCGCGGTTCCCGCGCGTAGCACCACTGCGCCGGCGCCATCGCCGAAGATCGCCGCAGTGGTGCGGTCGTTCGGGTTCAGCATGGTGGTGAACGCGTCCGCACCGATCACCAGGACGCGCTCGGCGCTGCCCGCGGCGATGTGCCCGGCGGCCGTGGCGAGCGCATACACGAATCCCGCGCACACGGCGTTGAGGTCGAACGCGGGTACGCCGGTCAGACCGAGGCGATGGGCGACTTCCGGTGCTGTGGACGGACAGGGGTGGTCGGGGGTGGTCGTGGCCACGATGACGAGATCAACGACAGCATCGCCCGAAGATTTCAACGCGCGGGTGCCGGCCTCCACCGCGAGCGTACAGGTGGACATGCCCGGTTCGATCACGCGGCGTTCCCGGATCCCGGTCCGTGCTCGGATCCACTCGTCGGTTGTGTTCAACCGTTGGACGAGATCGTCGTTGGTCACCACCCTGGGGGGCACCCACGCGCCGATTCCACACAAGACCGCAGCGCGGCGATCATCCGCTGTCATACCTTCTCCCACTGCTCGCACAGGCGATGTAGAGGAACTCACTTCGCTCGGAAGCGCGGCCCGTTCTGTTCACGGCTCCATCGCTCGACGACCACATCCGCCCAACCACCGACAACGTTCCGGACAGCGCGCCGGACCGGTAACACGTCGGCGACACTAGGCAGGACCGGTCAGAACTTTCCTGTGGAACTCCACAGGTATCGCTTGCACGGCCACAGGTGATTCGCCGATGACTCGTTCAGCAGCAGCAGCGAGTCCACTTCACCCACCGAAACGGATGCACCCGAACGCGTGAGTCTGGTCACCAGATCCGGTGGCGGTGTGGCGACATGGGACTGCGGTCGTCCACAGGCCACGTTGGCCGTCTCTTGGCGCACAGTAGTTGCAGACGTCGACGCTCCGGTGCGCGAACGGACCGGGCGCCACAGTGAGTACAGAAGGAGTTGCCTTGCCCACCGTGTACGAGACGATCACCGAGATCCTCACGACCAGGTTCGCCGTTCCTGCGAGCGCGATAACCGAAGACACCTCGCTGGAAGAGGTACTGACCGACTCCCTCGACGTGGTCGAGTTCGGTGTCATCGTTGGTGAGCGGTACAACACGCTTGTCTCCGATGACGAACTCACATCGGTCACCACCATCGCCGACGTCGCGGCGCTCATGAACAGCAAGGTCCCTGCATGACCTCGCGCCCTGAAGTGGTCATCACCGGTCGAGGAATGGTGACTCCGGCCGGCATCGGTGTCGATGACAACTGGAAGCGCGTCTGTTCGGGCGAGCCGACCGCGGTGCTCGGTCCTGACCTCGGGCTTCTCGGCATCCAAGTCATCTGCCCTGTCACGGACTTCGACGGGCGAATGCTGCTCGGGCACGGCGCGCGGAGGCTCGACCGGTACAGCCAAATGGGCCTCGTGGCTGCGGAGGAGGCAGTCCAGGACGCGGGCCTGCGAAGCGACGAGTGGGATGGCACCCGGGTGGCTGTCGTCATGGGCGTATCGGTCGGCGGTGTGGAAACGTTGATGGCACAACACGTCGCCTTCCTGAATCGAGGACCGGCGGCGATCTCACCGTTGACGATGCCGATGTCCTTGGTGAACATGGTCAGCGGCCAGCTCGCCATCCACCTGCGCGCAACCGGCCCCAACCTGACGGTGTCGACCGCATGCGCCTCCGGTGCCACCGCGATCGGCACGGCGCGGCAGTTGCTGCAGGCCGACGCGTGCGACATCGCGATCGCCGGTGCCAGCGACGCCTCACTCGTGCCGTTGATCCTCTCGGCCTTCGCGAGGATGGGTGCGCTGACCAAGCAATCGGCGGATCCTGTCCGGGCGTCCCGCCCGTTCGACCGGGACCGCGACGGATTCGTGGCTGCCGAGGGCGCGGCCGTGGTGGTGATGGAGAGGGAGAGCGATGCCCGCGCGCGGCGGGCGTTCATCCGGAGCCGCGTGCTCGGCTACGGTGCTTCCGCTGACGCCCACCACATCACGAGTCCGCGCCCTGAAGGTACCGGCGCACGAGCGGCAATCGCGGCGGCACTGGGCGACGCGGGGCTCGTCCCTGCGGATGTGGACCACCTCAACGCACACGGTACGTCGACGAGGCTCAACGACCAGGCCGAGGCGAAGGCGGTGGGGGCGGTGTTCGGAGACGGGGTCACTGTCAGCTCCACCAAGGGCGTGACCGGCCACCTGCTGGCCGCGGCAGGCGCGGCCGAGGCCGTCTACACCTCGCTCAGCATCGAGCACGGGATGATCCCGCCCACGGCCAACCTCGAGAACATCGATCCGGAGATCGACCTCGACCTCGCCTCGGTGTCGAGGCGGCAGTCGATCGGCGTCGCCATGAGCACCTCGTTCGGTTTCGGCGGTCAGAACGCCGCGTTGTTGATCGGCGCGCCCTGATTCTCCAGCCACACAAAGCCAAGGAGCAGACGAAGTGGCCCAGCACGAAATCGGATCCGAGGCGCCCGCACGGCTTGCCGCCGACCGGGCGGCCGAGCTGCGCAGCCTGCTGCGGTCCGGCGCGGACGAGGAACACGACAGGTTCGCCAAGCTCTTCTCGGCTCAACCGTTCGACCACGTCGAGGGCCTGTCGCCGACTGAGAACGCCGCGCTCGCCTACCGACGGTTGCAGCACCTCAACACCGAGCTCGGTCCGGCTCGCGATCTCGTCACCGGCGACCTCGAGCGCTTTCTGGTCCTGCACGAGTGGGCGGGTGTGCTCGACCCAACCCTGGTGTCCGTGCTCACCATCCACTACAACCTCTGCCTCGGCACGATTCTGGAACTCGGCGCCGAACGCCCCGAACTCACCGCTGTGCTCGACGAACTGTCGCGAATGGACTCCATCGGTGTCTTCCTGGCGACTGAACTCGGCTACGGCAACAACGTCGCCGAGTTGCGTACCCGTGCGGTGTACGACCCCTCCACCGACGATTTCGTGCTCACCACGCCGAGTCATGAGGCACGCAAGTTCATGCCGAACACCGGACTGGACGGTGTGCCGAAGATCGCCGTAGTTCTGGCACGACTGGAGATCGACAGTGCCGACGAGGGAGTTTTTCCCTTCGTGGTGCGGATCCGTGACGAGAACGGTCCGTGTCGCGGTATCGACGTCCAGTCGCTGGGTGACAAGCCCGGCCTGGCGCTTGACAACGCCGTCACGACCTTTCGCGATGTCCGGGTTCCCCGCGCAGCGCTGCTCGACGGCCCGGAGCCGGTGATCATGCCCGACGGGAGCCGCACTGGTGCCGTGAGGTCACTGCGCCGTAGATTCAATTGGGCGATGACGCGAGTCCAAACGGGCAAACTGTGCTTGACCTCTGCCGCCGCGGCGGCCGCACGCGCGAGCCTGTTCATCGCCGTGCGGCACGGAACAACCAGGCGCGTCAACGTGTCCGGAGGCCGCTCGGTGCCGGTGATGGCCTTCTCCACGCACCAGGCCCAGTTGCTCGACGCGCTCGCCAGGACTTGCGCCGTCACGGTGCTGCTCAACGACACACGGCGGCGCGCGAGCCTGCGCTCGCTCGCCTCGGTTGAGACCAAGCGAGCGTTCGCGATCACCAAGGCACTCGTCACGTGGACAGCACAGGACGTGGTGAAGACCTGCATCGAACGATGCGGCGCGCGAGGCATGTTCACGCACAACCGAATCTCACCTTACGTGGCTTTGATTCAGGGCGCGGTCACCGCTGAGGGCGACAACCAGGTCGTCCTGCTGGATGCCGCAAACGAGATGCTGCTCGGCCGTGGCTACACACCGCCTGCGGACCAGCCTGGTACGGGTGAACTCGACGACCCGGAGTTCCTGATACGGCTGTTCCGGTACCGCGAACGCGTGGTGTACGAGCGCGCGCATGCGGCTCGCAAGGTGGGCGACGACCCGTTCGAACGGACGAACCGCGTTGGGCCGCTCGCCGCCGAGCTGGGCAGGTTGCACGGCGTCCGGCGCGCCCTGGAGGAGTTCCACGCCGTGACACAGCGGGCGAACCTCCCTGAGATCGGTGTGGTGCTCACATCGTTGCTACTGCGGTTCGCCATGGCCGAGCTCGACAGGGACGCGGCCTGGCACCTGTGCGCCGGCACTCTGAACCGCGCTCAAGTGCGGGAGATCCCGTCATTCATCACGCGTCTCGACGAGCGTCTCCTTCCGTACGCGGAGGACGTCGTGGAAGCCTTCGGCATCACCAATGACGTGCTGCGCGCTCCCATAGCGTCCGACGACTACGTCGAGGCCTACGCACAACTGCTGCCCATCCCCGGTCTACCACTGACCTGATTCCGCGAGCTTCACGTCAGAACAGGGAATCTCATGGCGTCTCCGACAATTGACAGCACAACCGCGCCCGCGCCGGCGAAGCCGGTCAAACCGACTGCCCGCGAAGCGCTGGCCGCGCTCGTCGACCGCGACAGCTTCGTCGAGTTCGGCGCAGATGCACAGCACCAGTGCAGTGCGTTCGGCATGCAGGCCAAGCGCCCGGCCGGCGACGCGGTGGTCACCGGCACCGCCGAGATCGACGCCCGTGCCGCAGCCGTGTTCGTCCAAGACGTCTCTGTGCTGGGTGGCACGCTCGGCGCCACCCACGCACAAAAGATCGCCCAGGTACTGGACCAGGCCGAACGGGCACGCTGCCCAGTCGTGGGCGTGCTCGACTCCGGCGGTGCTCGAATTCAGGAAGGGGTGTCGGCGCTCGACGGATACGCGTCGATCTTCCGCCGCAACGTGGCCTTGTCCGGCCGTGTACCGCAGATCAGCGTGATCCTCGGCGCCTGCGCGGGCGGTGCTGCCTACTCCCCGGCACTGACGGACCTGATCGTGATGGACCGGCAAGCGTTCATGTTCCTCACCGGCCCGAAGGTCGTCCGCAGCGTGACCGGTGAGGAGGTGACCGCCGAGGGCCTGGGCGGCGCACACGTCCACTCAACGACGTCCGGGCTGGCGCACCTCGTGACTGAACGTCCGGAGGATGCGTTCCCGTTGGTGCGCAAGGTGTTGTCGTATCTGCCGAGCTCCTGTTGGGACGACTTGCCGATCCACTTCGGGCAGAGTCCGGAACTGACGCCCGAGGTACCGTCGCGGCAGCGGCAGACTTACGACGTGCGGCAGGTCGTGCGAGGACTCGTCGACGAGGACAGCTTTCTCGAACTGCAAGCCCAGTACGCTTCCAACATCGTCATCGGTTTCGCCCGCATGGACGGCATGCCGGTGGGCGTGGTGGCCAACCAGCCCAACGTGCTGGCGGGCACGCTCGACACCAGAGCGGCCGAGAAGGGCGCACGCTTCGTGCGGATGTGTGATGCCTTCGGGCTTCCTCTGGTCACCCTGGTCGACACACCGGGCTTCATGCCCGGCCAATCGCAAGAGACCGACGGTGTCATCCGTCGTGGCGCCAAACTGCTGTACGCGTTCGCTGAAGCCACCGTGCCCAGGGTGACTGTGATCCTGCGCAAAGCGTATGGAGGCGCGTACATCGTCATGAACTCCAAGCAAATCGGTGCCGACCGCGTGTTCGCGTGGCCCACTGCCGAGATAGGTGTCATGGGGGCGGAAGGGGCGGTGGAGATCTTGTTCCGGCGCGAACTCGCGGCGGATCCCGGGAAACGACAGGAACTGCTCGACGACTACCGTGCCGAAGCACTATCGCCACTGCTGGCGACCTCACGCCAAGCAGTCGACGCACTGATCTCGCCGGCGGAGACTCGCGACATGATCCTCAGGGTGTTCCGTCCGTTGATGCGTGCCCGGCAGCCGCTTCATCGACATGACAACATGCCTCAGTGACGCACGGCAGAATTCGACCCGGCACTCCACGCCATGAGATCGCGTGGCCGTGCACGCATCACCGTTCGACACCCGAGACCGGGGTCCCTCCGTTGCGGCACGACGTCATTCGGACAATGCCTGCAATGCCGAAGACAGCTGCATCCGGCGACGTACGCCGAGTTTGCGATAGATGTTCGTGAGGTGGAACTCGATCGCGCGCCGGGAGACGCGAAGCTTCTGCGCTATTTCGTCATTGGAGTTGCCCGCGACGACCAACATGGCCACACGGTACTCGTGCGGCGACAGAGGAGATGGTACTTCCCGCCGCACCGACGGCGTCGCGGTGAACGGACCCGCCGTTTCATCCCGCCACTCCGCGAGCGTGCGGAGCTCCGACGCGGCACCACACTGCTCGGCCAGCTCTTTCGCTGTGGCGAGGTGTTGCCGGGCGACCTCGTGCTGCCCGAGCTTCCCCCGCGTGGCACCGAGCTCCTGCTGCACGCTGGCCCGCAGGAGCTGCGACGGTGACTTGCCGAGCACGGAGCCTGCCTCCGTCAGCCAAGGAATGGCCGCGACACCATCAGTCACTTTGCCCACTGTCAACAGCGCGCGGCCGACGGTTGTCGCTGCACCCCACTCGCGCGCCAACTTGAGCTCCTCCAGCGCCAAGTCCAGCGCCTGCGGTCGCTGACCCAGCTGAAACCTGGCCAGCGCACCGCACGACCGCCAGGGAAGGATCGCAGGATTGCGAATACCCCACGCTTCCAGCCGGTCCCCGCATTCGATCTGGTCGGCGAGTGCGCCTTCGATGTCACCGTCGGCCATACGCAACAACCCGCGGGTGTGCAGAAGTACCGTGTGGTGCCAACTGTCCGGCAGCGCTTTCGACATGCCGAACACACGCAGTGCGTCTCGCGCCGCGTTCGTCTCGCCCAGATGCAGCAAGGAACGCACTTCAGCCTCAACGGCGTAGACCAAGCCGAGGTGGTGCTGGGGCAACGACAGGGACCGTGCCAACGACATCCCATGCCTGGCGTCCGCGAGGGCATCCCTCAGCGATCCGCGGTGGAAGTGCACCTGAGAGCGGAGAACGTGACCGAGCAGCCCGATCAGCGATACCCCTGAGCGGTCGACTTCGGACACGATCTCATCGCAGTACCGCAGCGCGCGGTCCAGCTCGTCGGTGTGGACGAGCGCGTTGATGACGGCGATCAATCGTTGCGGGTGTTCCGCGATCGCCGCTGCGCCCTTCGACATCGCGGCGAATGCCGCTTCTTTGGTCAAGAAGAGATCTTTGCCCTGGTTCTGGGCGTGCTCCGTGCGCAATGCGGCCAGAGTCAGACTTCGAGCACTTCCTCCGCGCCAGTTGTTCTCGTCGAAGTGGCGCAGGTCCACCGGCTCGGCCCGCCTGACCGTGGACGGCAAGGTGACTCGCAGCACGAGACGGAGGAGATCCGTGATCCTCTGCTGCCGAGACCCGATCTTCTCGATGGCTTGGTTGAGCACCTTCTCCGCTTTGCCGTAACTCCCGGCGAGGTACAGCACCTGAGCCAGTCGGCAGGCCGCGTCGCCAATCGTCTCCGGATCCTCAAGGCCGCTCATCCCCTCTTCGAGGTGGATCGCCGCCATGCGAGGATCGAAGTACATTTCGACCAGGCCGAGCTGGAGCAACAAGTCGCTTCTGAGGCCGTCGGGCAGATATTCCCGCAGTGCCCTGGTGAAGTAGGTCGCCGCGGTTCGCAGATCCCCTTCGGCGATCAAGGTGCCGGCGGCGGCCCGTAGCGCCTCGGCTGCCCACACGCCCAGCCGGCAGGCCGTCTGATGAACGTGGCGTGCGATTGAGGTGTTGTCGGCCCACGTCCCGTGCAGGTGCTGTGCGGCCCTGGCGTGCAGCTCATCGCGATCGGTGTGGCGGACCACGCTGGTGATCGCGTCACGGATGATTGAACGGACGAACACGAGCCTGCCTCCTGGCGCGAGGAAACCCATACCCTCGAGCTGCCTCACGTGATCCGCGGCGGCAGGTAGCTCGAGGTCGGTGATCGCGGCCGCGAGTTCGATGCTCGGTGGTGCGACAACGGCGACCGCCCTGGCAAACCGGACGAGGTCATGTGATTGCCGGTTGAGCCGCGCGAGAACCGCCCAGCCGAGCTCCTCGAGTCCGGAGCTGGTCAGCTGAGAGGCGGTCACCTCGTCCGTCGACGCGGATCTCTCCCGCGTCGGGGCCAGGAGATGGCGCAGCACCAGGGGAATACCGCCGGTAGCGCTGCGCAGAGCGGCCGTGAGCTCATCATCCGGTGTCCGCCCGAGCACCGGTTCTGTCAGGTGGGCGATGTCCTGTTCGGAGAGCCCTTCGAGCTTCAGCTGCTCCGAGTGGGCACCCAGTTCTGCGAGCAGGAGCGGGTCGCCGCCGTGCACACCGGAGGTCCGACTCATCAGAACCGCCACCGGAAGTTTGGCCACGCGCTGGACGAAGTGGTTCAGCCAGTGCAACGACGGAACGTCCACCCACTGCAGGTCGTCGATGATCAGACAGAGTGGGGCGCGCTGCGTGAGGTGAGCCGTGATCTGGCGGATACCATGAACCGCCTTGCGGAAAAGCATTTCCTCGAAACCGCCGCTCGCCATGTCGGTAAAGGCGCCGGTGATCACGTCGTGTCCGTACCGTGCAGCACTGGAGGCATCTCCGGCAGGAAGCTCGTAGTGCATCGTCTCGAGAAGCTGCCGCACTACGGCGAAAGGAGTACGTTGCTCCAACGGCGATGCCGCCGCTCTGCCGATCTGGAATCCGCACTCGAGCGCGGCCGTGGCAGCCGCCTCGAGCAGGGCAGTCTTGCCCATGCCGGTAAACGCCTCGATCCACAGCACCGACGGGGTACCGGCCGAAGCTGACCTGAGCGCCGCAGTTATGCGTTGAAGCTCAGTCCGACGCCCGACGAGCGAAGTGTGGACGTCGAGGACGCGCCGTACCAATGTCGCGTCCCCCATCGAAGCCCTCCATCGCTTTTCATCAGCACCTTCAGCCGATCATCGTTTTGCCCTCGGCCCTGCACCTCTGAAGACGAGGTGACAGAACGAGCGCAGGCGAACTCACGAGAAGATTCTTTGCACAAACAAACTCTTGACTTTCGAAAAAACTCTGTTTCGCGTGACCGTGGCAATGAATCTGGTTCGTGAGCACGCTGACCCGCGCTCGCGTACGACATCAACCCAAGCTCGAGCGCCCGCGTCGCGCCCCGCATGAGCGACGTGGCGATCGGAGGCTCCTGCGCCAATGGTTGTAGCAGCTGTCATTCGCATCTTCAATCACTGTCACAGCCCTGAAGATCGGCGACAACGCGCGGTGCCACCTGATGGAACACCGCAATTATTTGCCTCCAAACATGTTGACCGCCCCCCGCTCGACGCCCTCACTCGAACGCGGCAGACCACTTTCCACGCTGCCGAGCATTCACTCATTGTGACGAACCGAGGGCACGCCAGGAGCCGAGCACGGCCTCCGGGTTACCGGCCGAGCGGAAGACCAACCGCGGTGATGACGCTCTGTAAAAAGGGTCCTGTCGCAGACTGCGTGATCAACATCTGCGGGGTCCGTTCGAACGTCGTTCCACCGATCTGTGATCATGACCTGGGTGTGATCATGGTTGGTTAGCGAACCTGTTGCCGCACTTGGCCGGAGTGGCGGTCGAGAAGGTCGAGCAGGTTCAGGCTGGCGTGCGGATCTGGGCGTGTGCCAAGGCGAGCGCGAATGCCTGTTCATCATGTGGTGTCGCGGCGCACCGGGTTCATAGCCGCTACCACCGTCGCGTGGCTGACGTGCCGGTGGCGGGACTGCCGGTGGTGCTGTGACTGCGCATGCGCCGGTTCTTCTGCGATAACCAGACCTGCCCGACTAAGACATTCGCCGAACAGGTAGACGGCGTGACCAGCCCGCACGCGCGGCGCAGCCCACAGCTACGCGGGATGTTGCAAACGATCGGACTGGCGGTGGCCGCTCGTGCCGGAGCTCGGCTGGCCGGTCGCCTCGGCCTGGTCACCGGCCGGGACACGTTGCTGCGCTTGATCCGCGCCGTTCCTGACCCGCCGAGTGGGCCGGTCACATTGCTAGGCGTCGATGACTTCGCCTTCAAACGTCGCCGCAGCTACGGAACCATCCTGCTGGACATGGCCACCCGCCGCCCGATTGAACTGCTCGTCGACCGCACCGCGGACAGCCTCGCCGATTGGCTCCGCTCGAACCCTGGCGTGACCATCATCTGTCGTGATCGTGCCGGCGCATACTCCGAAGGCGCGCGCCTGGGCGCACCCGGCGCGCAGCAAGTAGCCGACCGCTGGCACCTCTGGCATGGCCTGGCCGGCTATGTCGAGAAAACGATCAGGCAGCATCGCCATGACCTTCGCGATCCCGATCACGACATCGTCGAGCCTGCCTCAAATCCTGTTGCCTCGCTGGACGTCGAGCAGATCGCGATCGCCGCGGATATCGACCGCGTCGAGGCGCAGGCCGTGGTCGTCCGCATCCGTGAGCACCACGAGGCAGTGCGGCAGTTGCTGGCCCAGGGCGAGTCGATCAGCGGTATCTCCCGGTCGTTGCGGCTGGATCGCAAGACCGTGCGGCGATTCGCACGGGCCGCGAGCGTTGAGGAGCTGCTGATCAAGCAGCGGGATGGTCGTCCTGGAGCGGTTCAAGCCGTACCTGCGCGAGCGGTGGAACCAGGGGTGCACGACCGCGACGGTCCTGCTGGCCGAGATCCGCGAGCAGGGCTACACGGGCAGCTATCCGGCTCTGAACCGCTACCTCCGTCTCTTTCGGACAGTCGGCGCCGCGCCACCTGCCACCCCAGCCCCACCTAAGGTCCGAGACGTGACCCGCTGGATGCTGCAACGTCCAGACAACCTCGACGATCATGACGGCGCTCGGCTCAACGAGATCCTGGCCCGAAGCTCAGCCTTGGAGAGGTTGGCCTACCACGTCACGTCCTTCGCGGAGATGATGACGGGCCTGCACGGTGAACGCCTCGACGCATGGATCGCCGCAGTGGAAGCAGATGACCTCCCGCAGTTGCACTCGTTCACCGCTGGACTCACACGCGACCGCGCCGCGGTTGTCAACGGACTCACCATGAAGCACAACTCCGGACCAGTGGAAGGCGCGTGTCGCGTTTGAAATCGCTCAAGAGAAGCATGTACGGGCGCGCGAAGTTCGACCTGCTCCGCAAGAAGGTCCTCTGCCGAGTCTGACCCAACAAATGTTGATCACGCAGTCTGCGCCAGGACCCTATTCACAGAGCGCCATCAGCGGCGCGCACAAGAGCGTTGAGGCGCTGGAGAAAGACATCAGCGCCTGGATCACCGACTGGAACACCCACCCACCTCCGCCCGTCTGAACCAAGACCGTCGAAGAGATTCTCGAGTTTCTCGCCCGATTTTATCGACGGATTTCCGGCGCAGAAAACTACGGTAGCGCTACAGCGCGTGCGAACCGCCAGAGGTTGGCTTCGGAGTCGTTGTTGACTCGGGCTGTGATTCTCCGGGATCGGATGCCGCCGGCCTGATGTGGTCCGTCGCGAACTCGCTCAACTCGACTGGCACGCGAACGAGTGCATGCGGGCGCGACCGCCTCGGTGGTGCGGCGCGTCGGCCACCCGTTTCGCACAGCCGGCACGGACACCACTGCGAACCTGCCACGCGACGACCCGGTAGGTGGGTAGGTGACAACGGTAGGCGACGACGAGGACGACTGGCTGGCGCCGTCGGGCGGTCTGGACGGCGGCGCGGCCGTGCGGCCACACTTGCCGCCCTCGACATCTGCCAGAAAAGCCGCGCAGCTCCGGGCATCTACGATAGACCGCGGTCCGCACGATGTCGTCATAATCGATGTTCACCTGATCGCGCACCTCGACGTACACCGAAGGCCGGTGCAGGTGCCGGTCTACGACCCGACGGCCTTCGCTGAGCAGCGCGTTCACCTCAGATGGCAGCAGCTTGCCCCACAGATCGTCAATCTGCTCTGTCTCGTCCAAGCCCAAGGCCTGTCGGCGAGGCGGATCTTCTTGCACCGGACGGGCAGAGCTCTCCTCCGCCCTCGGCTCTCCTACAAAGCCGTACCACCAGCTGAAACCGGGGAATCGATCGGGGAACGGGTATAGCTCTCCGCGACCCGCTCTCCAGCTTCCGGCTGCCGAACAAGGCGAGAGCCACCCTGCGGACCTGCTTCAGCTGCTCCGCGGACAACGGCGCGGTCGCAACCTTGGGCACCAGTCCTCGTCGGGCGAGAAGCCGCCGCGACTGGTGGAACAACTCGGCGATGAACTCGTCGCTCTGCTTGCGCGTGCTGATCAACCAGGCCGTGTAGTCGACAAGCTCTCGCTCGGCGCCATAGAACTCATCGGCATCTGGCAAGAGCCCTGCCACACGCAGGTCCGCGACTGCCTTGTCCCTGGGCAAACCAGGATCAGTGAACGGCCCTCGCTCGTGACCGTGCCACCTCGAAGCGGACGGGACGTCCTTTTGCCTGAGTATGACGTGGTAGTCGTAACCGTGCTCAGCCGCGACCTCTTCAAGCCGGGTCTTCATCCGGAGTGCGGTGTCGTGGTCGAGAAGTTCGATCTTGCGGGGTTTCGACTTGCTCATCATCTCTGCTCGCATCAATGCCCTGGGAGTGACGAGCTGCCAAGTGATGATCCACTCTTCGACGTCCGCCAGGGTCACGGGACCGTACATCTGGGCCTCGAACACCGAGTAAAGCGGATCTTCCACCTCGACGAACCGAGCGAACTGAGGCTCCTGGGCGAGACCGAGCAACATCGCCATCCTGTCATGTTCGACATGGGGCAGAGCGGTGATGATCGCCTCCCAGGTAGCGGTACGGAACTCGTCAGCTTTCGTCGTGCCCAGCAGAAGGCTGTCCGCTCCGGTCAACGTTGCTCGCTCCCTGACATGAGGTTTCAGCACCGCGACGAAAGGCCCTGCGCCACGCATCGTTCCCTCCCGCTCCAACAGCGGGAATCCCAGCGAGCCGAACTTGGGCAGGGAATCGGGATCGCGGGGTGTGAACTGCGGCCCCGTTCCTGTGTCCTCGCCGTGACGGCCGACAGCCCAGACGTGCCCGAGCATCTCCGCGACCGGGCCCTGTCGCGCCTGTGTGCTGACCTGCGCCCGGCCCGTCTGCCACACGGTCTTGAAGGTGTGATCGGCGAGGAACCGGTCGAGAACTGTCTGTGACTGCCCCGGCTCGTCGCCGAACCGAGCATGCAATCCGATGTTGACCAGAACTCTCGCGTCCTGGAACAACTTGTCTCGAATCCGCAGCAGCAGCTCGTCGGCACGCCGCTCATCCGGCGGCGTGAACTTGTTCCTCTCGAAGACCTCGATGATGTTCCGGCGTGCCGCGACGCGGTGGGAATCGAGCAACGGCAGGCCGCTTTCCCTGTCGACGGGTGACTGACGTGCCGCCAGCACGATCGCCGCCATCTCCGACGGCCGCAACACCGCCCACTCCGCCCGTGCGTCCAGCGCGGCGAGCACACGCTCATCCTCAGCCAACCGGTCGAGCTGATGCAGGATGATCGCGGACAAGCGTGGATTGTTCGCATTACCGGCGAGTCCGGCCCGCAACTCGCTGTGCCGCCGCATCACGTACGCACGCCAGTCACTGCCATCGAGAAGAAGACCAGCAACAGCGAGATCAGCCCCGGAGGGCACGAAACGCTGCGAGACCACATCACGTTCGGGAAGACCGAACAGGCATCGGCACACCGATCAGGGGTGGCTCAGCGGACAAGGACTCGCCTCCGCTGAGCCGATGCTTCACCTTGTCAGCCAATGAGGACACCCGACGCCGCATCAACGGGTTGTCCGCCAACCCTTCCGGCAGATCGCGGGCAGAACCAGAGCCCCCACCGCACCCGGCATCACCGGCACCACACCGTTCATACCCATCCGTACAACCTGGGCCTCCGCCGACGTCACGACCCGTAACGACGGGTGGAAGTACACCTCACCCGTGAACGCATACACCGCGACTCCAGCCCCACGCCGCGCTCCCAACCCCTCAGCAACACCATGCACCAACCACGAATCCGCACTGTCACAACCAACACACACCAACGACGCGCCATCCGGCAACGCGACATCGAACCGCGCCACCACCGACCGCATCATCTCATCCCTCGCAACCGGATCCCGCTCACTCACTCCCAGCCCACCACCGTGCGACACCTCCACCCAGGTATCAGTCCCCGTCCATGGAGCCGAATGCATCCGGTATGAAACCATCTCCACCCATCACCGCCACCCTGGACACAAAATCCTCCGCAACCCTCACCACTCCATCCGCCACCATCTCGCGATCCCACGCCGACTCCGGATAGAACGCACCAACCTCACGCCCATCCCTGCCAACAATCGGCACCGCACCCGACGGCGCCCCCCTGCCAGCCGCAGAATCCCCAGAACCACCGCGGGCCGCGACTACCGCATGAGCATCGCCGTCGGCACCGAGAAGTACAGGGCCATGGCTTGCCACCGCCTCGCGCGAGGACGACTCCACCACGTCAGGACGAGCGCCCCAGGTTTGAGCGCCGCCCTGGGTCGGGACTGCGGAATCAGCGGTCCGCGTGCGCGGCTCGGACGAGGTGAAGGGCGCGGGACCGAACAACCCGGTCTCCAGCCGCTGCCCGTCCCCCTGGGCGTCGGTCAGGCCTATGCCCGAATCGGAGAACTCTTCTCGCCCCCGCCCCGACAACACCTCACGCGGCCCACCTACACCACCAGCCCTTCCCACACTCGCCGCCCAGCCATCATGGGACTCGACGAGGCGGACCCCGAAAGCGGACTCAACCACACTGACCTGGTGTCGGACGTGCCGACCGACCACCCGCTCCACCGTCCATTCAGGACCTGCCGCTACCTTTACCAGCGCCGACTCCACCGCCTTCCACACCAGATCCGCGACTGCCCTCCCGGCCCGCTCGTCCGTGCCCCGCGTGTGGACAACCACATTCCACCCATCGGGCTCAACCACGCTCGTCAATTTGCCCACGAACATCACTGACCACGACTCGAGGTCCGCCCGCGCCAACCCCGACAGTCCTATCCTGCCCGGCAGGAACGGCAACAACAGAGGATCGCCATCGCGGTACTCCACCGGCGACAGCTCGAACACCTCGATATCAACCCCTCGACGAGGACGTCCTGTCCGCTGCCCGTTGTAGGGAAGAATCGTGATCGCCACCTCCCTGGCCATATCAAGCCCCCTGCTCACAAACGCGGCGCGCATCACCGTCTCCATTTGGCCCCACAACGCGACGACGTTCCGTAAAGACAAATCAGACCAGCCACGAACGTGCACGCGAACGTCCAACGGCAGCCATCCGACGTCCCCCCTCTCCGCCGCACGCGTCACCACCAACTCGACCACGTCACCCACAAGAGCGTCCAACTCTCCCTCAGGCAACCGATAAGCCGGGTCAGAATCGAAGGCAACCGTCCGATGCACACCAACCGGCCTGCCGCGTCCAGCCAAAACCGACCGTTGGATCTCCCTCCAGGTCAGCTCTTCGCCCCCGGCCTGCGGCAGAACATGCCCGCCTTCCCCTGCTACCAACATCTCCCCGCCGTCACCGAGGTACAGCACGGTCCTCGCCAGCGACCTCCGTGATTGCGATGGGACAGACCGGACAGTCGGACCGATCAGCCGCGCAGAAGGCGCAGCAGAGTCGAACGATTCCATCCTGACATCCACATTCTCTTCCGCGATGAGGAAAACCCCCGCGAACCCGTCAATGGTGCCACCGTAGAACTGGACGTAATCCCGGATCACCCGCTCCACATTCCATTCAGGACCCGCTGCCACCTTCACCAGTGCCGACTCCACCGCCTCCCAAACCAGATCACCGACCGACCGCGCCCGCCTGTCCAACGATTCATTCCGGGTCCGCGTGTGGACGACGGCACGGGGCCGATCATGGTTCGCCGCACTGGTCAACCGCCCCACGTACCACTCGAACCACAACCGCAGCTCCGCCCGCTCTGCTCCCGACAGCCCCCAACGTCCCCTCGCGGAATCCACGAACGGCAACCGCAGCGACTCACCAGCGCGATACTCCGCCGACAACGGCTCGTACACCTCGAAATCGACCCCTCGAGAGCCTTTTTGGGAATAGTGGGGAAAGACCGTGATCACCACCGCCTCAGCCAGGTCGAGCCCCCGGCTCACGAACGCGGCCCGCATGGCCATCCCAGCCTGACCCCACACCGCGACGACGTCCCGCAACGACAAACCAGACCAGCCACGAACATGCATGCGAACATCCAACGGCAACCACCTGGAATCTCCCCCCGCTACCACGCGCTCCGCAGCCAACTCGGCAATCTCACCGACAAGAGCGCCCAACTCCCCCTCACGCAACCGATAGCGCTTGGCAGACTCGAAGGCAACCATTCGATAACCATCCCACAGCGACGTCGCAGCATCACGCGTCAGCCGCCGCGCCCCGCTCCGGACCAGCCCTCCATGCCCCCGCATCTGCAAAACGCGCCCCGTCCCCTCAGCCACCAACAACTCACCACCATCACCGACGTACAACACGGAGTTCGCCAACGGAATCGGCAACTCCGACGAGACCCACCGGGCGTTCGGCCCGATCACCCGTACAGAAGACGCAGCAGAGTCGAACGACTCCAACCGGGCATCGCCCGCGACACCGTCGGGCTCGTCCCCTTCCACCTCAGGCACCACCTGGACCGGTACCTCGGTCTCACCAATGACAAAGCCCACGTGCGAAGGCAACGGCTCCGGACCATCCCACCCCACCACGCTGCCGAACCCCACATCCCCACCAGCAGCAACCCACAGATGATCCCCCTCAGCCACCTCACCACCATCAACCAGCTCACCACCCTGCCCCGGCCCCTGCCACGGGAGAAGAGCGCCACCGATCTCGACATCAGTCCCAACCCAGCCATAAGAGTCCACACCGGACGAACCAGGTAAACCGAGGGGCAACTCCCCGAGATCGACCTCGCCAAAGCCGATCTCATCCGCTCCCTCATCCTGGTTGCCCTCGTTCTCCGTCCACGGCACACCACCGACCGGACGGAGCTCCCTCTCACCCAGACCCGCTCTCTCCACATCACCGTCGCTGTGTTCCAGGCCAGACCGCCCCACCTCCTCACTGCCAGACAGTTCGCCCATCGCGGGGAAAGAAACCCCCACATGCCCGGCGAACGGGGAGAACAAGTCCATCCCGGACGCAGGGAACCCGCCCAGGGCCACCACTTCCTCCCACTGAGCGGGAAACTCGATCGAACCCACCGCACCGGCGAACAACGCCCCGCCCTCCACCTGCATGCCACCATCACCCGGCGGAAACATCGCCGATCGATCACCGAGCCACCACCAAGCACCGTTCTCCAAGCCGGGCTGTTCACCCATTTCCGGGTGAACAGCCACGTCAAGGCCGATCAGGCCACCTCCGCCCACCATCCCCACAGCACCATCAACCGGTGCATCACCCCCGCGGCTCGGAAAAGAGTTGCCGATCCCGATTCCGTCATCAGCCCCAGCCGCCCATCCAGAGTCCACATCGGACACATTGGATGCGCCGACACGGCCGGCGTCCGCCGTCCCCGCGAGAAGAACACGAGCACTGACCGCTCCCAATCCCGCATCAAGAAATACCCCCTCGGCGCCATCCCCTCCGAAGTAGAACTGGCTCACCCATTGCTGTTGCAGCAGATCCAGCGCCGGCGAGAAAACCCGTTCCTGGGGTGTGCCATCGTTTCCTCCCATGACGACACCGGTCTCAGCCTGGTGCGTGTTCTCCCCGGCCAAGGGAACCGCGGGAACTGCCGAACCCCCAGGAACCGCAGGAGTGACCACGCCCGACGACGGCCCGGCCAACGCCTCCAGATCACCGATGAACTGCTCCAGCACCCGCACATGGCCATCAGGAACCCCGCCCCCGGAAACCGGCTCCACCACACCATCCGGCCCTGCCTCCCCATACCAGCTCATCGGCGTGCCCCCGACATCCAGACCACCCCGCCCCGACCCGGAATACCCATCGACCAGGCCATCACCAACCACACCTGGACCGCTATCGCTCAGACCATCACCAGCCGAGCCGTCACCAATCAGGTAATCGTCCTTCAGGTAATCGTTGTTTTGGTGATTGCCGGTCGGGTGGTTTCCGGTGAGGACTTCACTGGCCAGGCCGCCGGCCAGTTCGGCCGGGACGGAGAAGAAGGCGTCCGTGTCCTGCCCGTCTGGCCTGGGATCCATGCCGGGGTCTGCGCCGGGTTCACTTGGCCCGTCGACAGCGTCCATCATCAGCTGATCTGCAGAAGGATCACCGTACGTTCCCACCGGGAACATCGGCGTCTGAGACGGTCCAGACCAGCTCGCAGGCTCCTCGGCCCCCACCGGCGCTGACGCCGGATGGAGTCCGGGCTCGCTTCCTGACGACACCGGATGGTCACCGCGGCCGACGTCGACCTCACGGCGCTTCACCCGAACCCACGCTTTATAGAAAATGTCTCTGCTAATCAGCGTTTTGTCGTCAGAGGGGGGTTTGCCGGACAACGCGGCGACATCATCTGCAGTGAGTGGGGATCCGTCGTTGCCATTCTCGCCGTTCAGGCCTGCCGCCCACCGCCAGACCACGTCCCGTGCCATGCCGGACCTCAGGCCACCCGTTCTGTCGCGGATAATGAATTTCGCGAACATGACCGGGTCCAGGATGTCTTTGATGTGGTCGACCAGGAAATCCTTCCCGTCGTCACCGCGACGCCACCTGATGATCGACTCCTCCTGGTCCTCCGACAACCGCACCGGATCAGCCCGAATCCACGACTTCTTGACCATATTCTCACTGATCAGTGTTCTGGCGTCGGAGGGGGGTTTGCCGGACAACTCGGCGACAGCCAGTTGGGTGAGCGGAGATCCCTTGTGGTCGTTCTCGCCGTTCATGCCTGCCGCCCACCGCCAGACCACGTCCCGTGCCACCCAGGACTTCAGGGCATGCTTCAATTTTATATTGCGGAGCGTGAATACCGCGAACCTCTCCTTGCTCAGGAGGTTCTTGATGTGCCCGACCAGGGTGTCCGGCCCGTCGTCACCGCGACGCCACCCGACGATCGACTCCTCCTCGTACTCCGACAACCGCACCGGGTCCGCACTCCACGTTGTGTCTACCGTGTCCTCGCTGATCAGTGCTTCGTCGTTGAGGGTTGTGCCGGACAACGCGGCGACAACCGGTGCGGTGAACCGGGATTCGTCGGTGTCGTGCTTGCCGTTCAGGCGTGCCGCCCACCGCCAGACCACGTCCCGGGCCACCCGCGACTTCAGAACACCGTCTTCGTCGCGGAGCGTGAATACCGCGAACCTGACCTCGCCCAGGATTTTTTCGATGTGCTCCACCAGGGTGCCCGACCCGTCGTCACCGCGACGCCACCCGGCGATCGACTCCTCCTCCTCGTCCGACAACAACACCGGATCAGCCCTATCCCACAAATCCTTGACCGAGATTTCACCAATCAGCGGTTTCTTGCCGGAGGTCATTCCGGACAACCTGGCAACATCCGCTATGGTGAGCCGGAATGCGTCAGTGCCATTCTTGCCGTACAGGCCCGCCTCACACCGCAGGAGGCCGTTCAAGCCTGCTGCCCACCGACACACCACGGCCCAAGCCACCGGGGACTTCAGGCGACCGGCGCCGTTGCGGAGAATGAATTTCGCGAACATGTCCGGGCTCAGGATGTGTTCGATGTAGTCGACCAGGAAATCCTTCCCGCCGACACCGCGACGCCACCCGACGATCGACTTCTCCTGGTTCTCCGACAACACCACCGGATCGGTCCCGGTCCACCATTTCTTGACCGCACTCCTACTGATCAGGTCTTTCTTGTCATCAGGGGACGTGCCATCGGGGGTTTTACCGGACAACTCGACAACATCCGGACCGGTGAGCGGGGATCCGTCGTTGCCGCTCACGCCGTCCAGGCCTGCCTGCCGCCGCGAGAGGCCGTTCAGGCCTCTCGCCCACCGCGAGAGCACCTCCCGAGCCCTGCCGGACTTCAGGCCACCCGTTCTGTCGCGGATAATGAATTTCGCGTACATGACCGGGTCCAGGATGTGTTCGATGTAGTCGGCCAGGAAATCCTTCTCGTCGACACCGCGACGCCACCCGATGATCGACTCCTCCTGTTCCTCCGACAACGACATCGGATCGCTCCCAGCCCACGAGCTCCTGACCGCGTGCTCACCGATCAGTGGTTTGCGGTCATCAGAGGTTGTGCCGGACAACCTGACAACATCCGGTTCGGTGAGCGGAAATCTTTCGTCGTCGTTCTGGCCCTTCATACCTGCCGCCCACCGCCGGACCACGGCCCAAGCCACCAGGGACTTCAGGCGACCATTTCCGTCGCGGATAATGAATTTCGCGTACATGACCGGGTCCAGGATGTGTTTGATGTAGTCGGCCAGGAAATCCTTCTCGCCGACACCACGACGCCACCCGATGATCGACTTCTCCTCGTCCTCCGACAACACCACCGGATCGCTCCCAAGCCACGATCTTTTGACCGAGCTCTCAGTGATCAGTGGTTTCTTGTCGGAAGGGGTTATGCCGGACAACGTGACAACATCCGGTTGGATGAGCGGGGATCCGTCGTTGTTGTTCAGGCCTGCGTCCCGCCGCGAGAGGCCGTTCAGGCCTTCCGCCCACTTCGAGAGCACCTCCCGAGCCCTGTCGGACTTCAGACCACCCTTTCCGCCGCGGAGCGTGAATGCAGCGAACCCCTCCGGGGTCAGGATGTGGCTGATGTAGTCGACCAGGAAATCCTTCCCGCCGACACCACGACGCCACCCCACGATCAACTTCTCCTGGTCCTCCGACAACCGCACCGGATCAGCC
>NZ_JBEXJN010000058.1:0-57338 GCF_040609115.1 Lentzea sp. NPDC004782 | reverse complement strand
CACTACTGGGACTGCCACACCACCGCCCCCGCAAACCCCCCCAACCCACCCCACCACCGATGTGGACCGTCCACCCCTTACGTCGCCGGGGTGACCCGGCCGACGTACGCGGTTCAGGTCCCTGCTGGCCACCTCGGACGCGGCTGGTCGCGCCGCACATCCACACAGACATGTCTATCGACTGGAAGGTACGCGGATGGGCAACGGCACCCCGTCGGCTACAAGGGCGGTCGGCCCCAGGGGCGAGACCCGCGCCGTCCCCGAGGCCGTCGCCCGGCACGTGTGGGTCAGAGCCGGCGGCCGCTGCACAATCTGCAACCGGTACCTGATGGAGGACAGCGCCACCGGCCAAGAGGTGCCGATCGGCCAGCTGGCGCACATCGTCGGCTGGTCCACCGCCCCCGGTTCGCCGCGTGGCGACCACGACCTGCCCGTCGAGGAACGGAACTCGGCGGAGAACCTGATGCTCCTGTGCCACGACCAGCATCGGGTCATCGACCACAAGAGCCTGTGGGAGGTGTTCGACGTGAACACCTTGCGCGCGATGAAGCGCGACCACGAGGAGCGCATCCGCAGGTTGACCGGCCTCGGTCACGACAACCGCACGACGGTGTTGCGGGTGGTCGGCAACATCCACGGCCGTCCGGTCGAGCTCACCTCCTCCAGCGTGACCACGGCATTGCTGGCGAAGAACCGGTTCCCCGACTGGATTCTGCGCGGCGCCGACGAGTTCGAGATCGACCTTCGCGCCATTCCCGGTGAGTCGGCCAGTAGCCCGGCGTACTGGGCGGCCGCACGCAGCCACCTGGAAGATCGGTTGAGGCATCTGTGCACTCAGGTGCGCAAGGAGTCGGTGAACCACGTCTCGGTGTTCGCGTTGGCCAGGATCCCCGTTCTGGTGCTTCTGGGCACTTACCTGGACAAGATGCTGCAGGTCGACCTCTACCCGAAGCGGCGCGAGGGCAAGCCGGTCTGGGGCTTCGACGAACTCGGCGAGCCGACCCGTTTCACGTCACATCTCCTGCGGCCAGGCAACGATCCGGCGCGCGTCGCCGTGGTGTGCTCGATCTCCGGAAGCGTCGACATCGACCGACTCCCGAGCGACGTACGCGACACCCACTCGATCTACGAGCTGCGACCTGACTCGGTGTTGCCGACGCCTGAGCTCATCAACACCCAGGCGACGCTGGACCGCTTCTCCCAGGCGTGGCGCACCCTGCTGTCGACGATCGAAGTCGATCATCCTGGAGCAACGGCCATCCCGATCTTTCCGGCGTTGCCTCCGCCGGCGGCCATCACCGTCGGCCGGCACCTCCTGCACGCCGCGCATCCGCCGCTGCACATCTACGACCGCATGCCCGGCTCACCCGACTACATCTTCGCCACCAGCACCGAATTCTGACCTGCGCAAGGAGCACCCGTTCCATGACCGACTCCCCAGAGGAACTCATCTCCCAGCTGCTGACCGGTGGCGTCGAGCAACTCGACATTCCCGACGAGCTCCTGGACAAGACCATCACCTGCTACGAGGACGTGGGTGAGTCGTTGCTCGACCAGGGCGGCGACCTGTGGTCCGTCCATCCCCAAGGATCGATCACTCTCGGCACCATGATCCGCCCTCCCAACGAGGACGGGGAGTACGACATCGACATCGTCTGCCACAAGGCGATCAGCAAGACCAGCACGACCCAGGAGAAGCTCAAGAACGAGGTCGGCGACATGCTCGCGGTCTACGAGACGCTGAAGACCGACGACGACAGCGACGACCTCCCCATCCTGTCCATCAACGAGTGCCGGCGCTGCTGGACCCTCAGCTACGACGGCTTTCACCTCGACGTCGTGCCGTGTGTGGTCGATGAGGACTACCCGCCGGACAGCATCCTGCTCACCGACCTGAAGCTGCGTCCCTGGCACCACAGCAACCCGAAGGGCTACGCGGAGTGGTTCCGCGACCAGTCTGCCGAGATGATCCGTGCGCTGGAAGCCAAAGCCGAGGAGGCCGGCGTCCCCGCAGTTCCGAACTGGACAGTCCGCACCACGTTGCAGCGCATGGTTCAGGTGCTGAAGTGGCACTGCGCCAACCACTTTATCGATGACCTCGACGACCGTCCGCCATCGGTCATCATCACCACCCTGGCCGCCCACGCGTACTCCGGCGAGACGGATGTGTTCACGGCCGCGCTGAACGCCGTTACGCGCATGCCGGACCACATCATCGAGGTCGGCGACAAGTTGTGGGTGCCCAACCCGGCCCACGAACTCGAGAACTTCGCCGACAAGTGGAACGAGCCCAACAAGCGCCACGAGAAGTTCCGGTCGTGGCTCGATGTCCTCGCCGCCGACCTGAACAGCGCCGGCGACACCGCCGGGCGGGGCCTCGACCACCTGGTCGACCGGCTCGGTGAGTCCTTCGACCTCGGACTGCTGAGGAAGTCGGCCCAGCGCATGGGCCTGGAGGCCAAACAGTTCCGCGATGCGGGCAAGCTTGGCATGTCCCGCAAGGCGGGCGCGCTCATAGCGACGAGCGCATCGGCTCCCCCTATCCGGAAGCACACCTTCCATGGTCCGACGCAGCGGTAGGGCGGTCCTCACCCCGGCACAACACGCGTTCGGCATCCGCCGGGCCGTCAGCGGCAGCCGCTGCCGCATCCGGCGAGGTGTGCTGACGTGCATCGTGGACCTTCAACCCACACCCGTGTCACGCCGGTACACCGTCAGGATCACCCACCGTCCGCCTCTCGATCCGGTCGTTGAGGTCATCGCACCTGTTCTGCGTCTGCACCCCGGCGCGCAAGGGTTACCGCACGTCTACACCGACGGCAGGTTGTGCCTGTACGAGCCCGGTGAGTGGAAGACCGATATGCCCGTCGCCAGCAGCATCCTGCCGTGGGCCAGCGAGTGGCTCTTCCACTACGAGATCTGGCTGGTCACCGGTGCATGGACAGGCGGAGGCGACTGGCCGAGCGTTGATCAGGAACACCTCGGTGCCGCCATCGCAGATAACGACCCGGGGCGAGCCAGCCAGCTAGCCGCGACGGTGACCGATCCTCCTACTTCCGTTGCGTAGTAGGAGATCCGCCTACCACTCAAGAAGTGGAGCGTGGGCGTCACCCACTCATCGTCGTCGACCTCGTTGATCGAGTTCTGACACGGCCATCGCGTTCCGCCCGGGACGATTGGCCACCGAGCACCCTGGAGATTCCGAGCACCGCGGTACGCACAGCTGGCGCGAACCTCAGAGGATCCAGGGACAAGAGGGTGCGACTGACCGAGGCGACCACCTCGCGGCGCGCAGGTGGGACGTTCCGTCCTCTACATACCGACTTCCTCATCAAGCAACCACGTGAGATGACTCTCAGTCGGTCAAGCACTATCAGAGACGCTTACTGTCAATCGGATTTCCGTTGACGGAAACAATCTCGCTTACCCCACTTATTCCGGTTTTGACTCGAATGTCTGGCACGTCCTCATAATCAAACCGTAGCTCGATTCTAACCTGCGCCACGAGCAACTCTTCGGCGCGATGCACTGCCTTCATCGATGCCTCATACTTCTGCATCATCTCATCATGATGCTTAGAAGTCTTCTCGAAGTGAAGGAGTGCCGCGGCAGCCGCCCAGGTGTACTGACCGATAGCACTGCGCCAGAGTTCAAACAGCGATAGCACTTCCTCTGAAACCAGAGCATTGATGCGCGTTTCGAGTTTTCGCCACTTAGGGGAATCCATATCTTTAGCAAGGAAGCTAACCGGTTCGCCCTTGGCGGAAGCATCTCTCATCCACTCAAGAGTTTTCCCTCGATACGGATTCAGCTTCTTAACCATATCAATCATCTCAATATAGACATCGGCCCGCTTTTCCCACATTCGCTGAAGCAATTGGACCTCAAGAGTATCCCTGGTTGATTTCCGGTTGTAGACAATCGCCAACGTGGCCACCAGTGCCGTCAACAATGCGGCAGCGAAAGGACTTGCCGCGCGAACCAAATCTACCCAAGAGGGGTCCAGTTTCATGTCTCCTCTTTCGCAATCACAATGCAGATTAATCGTCGAGAATATATACAATACACGTGCATCGTAGCGTTGATAATCGACCACTCGCGAGACATCCGAGTCGGGCAAGTGTGCAGGCCTGTGGGGTGCCAAAACGCGGTCCGGTGGGCCTGACCTGCCTATTCAGGCTGCCGCAGGCTCGTACTCGTTGATCAAGCCGCCGAGTACTCGCCGGCGGCGTACGGATCTACGGCCGGGCTCTGCAGTCGGGTGGTCAGGTTTCGGTGGGGTGTGGTGTCGCGCTTGATGTGGCCGCCGATGGTTGTAGTGGGACACGTAGCGGTTCAGCACTGACTTGAGGTGTCGCTCGTTGATGATGAGCAGCCGGTCGGTGAGCTCGCGTCTGACGGTGCCGACAAACCGCTCCGCGTAGCAGTTCGCCCGCGGACACCGCGGCGGGATCTTCACGACGTCTATCCCGGCGTCAGCGAGAACGGCATCGAACGACGCTGTGAACTGGCCGGCCCTGTCACGAACCAGGAATCGAAAGTCACTGGCCCCATCGCCGAGGGTCATAAGGAGATTGCGAGCCTGCTGGGTGGTCCAGCGCCCGTCAGGATTGGTGGTGGCGCCGAGAATGTGAACGTAGCGGGTGCCGACCTCCATCACGAAGAACACGTACACCCGTTTCAACGTGGCGGCGCAGTCGACGTGGAAGAAGTCGCACGCCAGCATGCTCGCCGCTTGAGCACGCAGGAACCGCCGCCACGACGTGTCGGTATCCCGTGTCGGCGAAGGCGGAATCCGAAGACGCTTCAGCACACGACGAACAGTCGACGCGGCCGTCCGATGGCCGAGCTTGAGCAGTTCACCTTGGATACGGCGGTAACCCCAGCCCGTGTTTTCACGCGCCATGCGCTCGATCAACGCCACGACGGTTTCGTCGACCCGCGGTCGCCCAGTCCGGTTCGGGTAGGTCCACTTCTTGGCGACCAACCGCCGATGCCACCGCAGCACAGTGCCTGGGGACACCAACCGGTGCTCCCGTAGCCAGCGAGGTAGTCGCCGCACCAACGCGGCCAGCACCGCACGATCAGCCCAATCCAACCGAGGACGCCGATTGCCGCAACACCAACAACTCGACGTCCTTGACCGCCGAAGACCGGCCGAGCAGAACCAGCCAGCCACCTAGCTTGACGAAGATGAGGTACAGCAGTCGCAGCGCCACACCCACGATCATGCCGACCGAACAACAGAGCCTATCCACCGCAGCTCAACGCATGTGTGCAGAGTTCTGGCACCCACAGGGTTGACCGCCGATGGGACTGTAAAAACAGCGGTGTAACTCCCGATCATGGAAGTGCACCTGATGACCGACATGATGTCCGGTGTGGAGAACACCGAGGACTCGAAGCCCGGGACCGGTCTGGACGGCCTGGATGAGCAGCTCGTGGCGCAGCTGCTGAGCAGTGCCAAGGCCAGCGGGTTGAAGCTGACCGGTGAGGGCGGGGTGCTGCAGCAGCTGACGAAGCGGCTGCTGGAGTCCGCGCTCGAGGGCGAGATCACCGATCACCTCGGTTATGACAAGCATGACCCGGCCGGTCGCGGGACCGGTAACTCGCGTAACGGCGCCCGGTCCAAGACCGTGTTGACGGATGTCGGCCCGGTCGAGATCGACGTGCCGCGGGACCGCGATGCCAGCTTCGAACCCAAGATTGTCGCGAAGCGGCAGAGGCGGCTGGGCGGCGTGGACGAGATGGTGATCTCGTTGGCCGCCAAGGGATTGACCACCGGTGAGATCTCCGCGCACCTCGCTGAGGTCTATGGCGCCGACGTGTCACGTCAGACCATCTCCACCATCACCGACAAGGTGATCGAGGGCATGGTCGAATGGCAGAACCGGCCCCTCGACCCGGTCTATCCGGTGATCTTCATCGACGCGATCCACGTCAAGATCCGGGACGGTCAGGTGGCCAACCGGCCGATCTACGTCGCGCTCGCGGTCACCTGTGAAGGACGGCGCGACATTCTCGGGTTGTGGGCCGGTGACGGTGGCGAGGGCGCCAAATACTGGCTGCATGTGCTCACCGAGCTGAAGAACCGGGGCGTGGCCGACGTGCTGATGGTGGTCTGCGACGGGCTGACCGGCCTGCCCGACGCGATCACCACGGTCTGGCCTCAGACGATCACCCAGACTTGCGTGGTGCACTTGCTGCGCAACAGTTTCCGCTACGCGGGCCGGCAGCACTGGGACGCGATCGCCAAAGCCCTCAAACCGGTCTACACCGCGCCCACCGAGGCCGCCGCCCGCGAGCGGTTCGCCGAGTTCACCGAGGCCTGGGGCGGTCGGTATCCGGCGATCGTGCGGTTGTGGGACAACGCCTGGGCCGAGTTCGTGCCGTTCCTGGCCTTCGATCCGGAGATCCGGCGGGTGATCTGCTCGACCAACGCGATCGAGAGCGTCAACGCCCGCATCCGCCGCGCTGTCAAGGCCCGCGGTCACTTCCCGAACGAGCAGGCCGCGCTGAAATGCGTCTACATGGCGATCATGAGCCTGGACCCGACCGGCACCGGCCGCAAACGCTGGACGATGCGCTGGAAACCCGCGCTCAACGCATTCGAGATCGCCTTCGACGGCCGCCTGGCCGCCGGACGCAAGTAGTTTCTTTCAACCCGAGTTACACCGCTCGTTTGACAGACCCCCGCCGATCGGCGGACTATTTACGGTGAGGCCTTCTCGCCGGCACAGGTCGCCCGGCGGGCCGAACGGAGCAACTTCCCGACCGGTCCGGCGACCTGTCACGGCGATGACCCCTGGTCGGACTCTTCTTGGTCGGAGTGCTCAAAGTTAGCGCTCACATTTAGCTTTGACCCTTCTTGTCCGTCATAGTTTTATTGGTGTGACACCAGGCTGCGCCGTCCCCACGATTACTTACCGACCGATGCCCCGCTCCGCGGGCATGGAACCGGTAGACAAGTCCATAGTGGACCTTTCCATTTCGGCGGCCCCGGCGGTAGTGACGATGGGTCCGATGCTCGGTGTATCGCCGTAGACGCGACACCCGCGAAAGGGATTTCTTGATGCGTCAGAACAGCCCTCGCACGCTATCCCAGCGCTTCGCCCGCGCAGCGCTGGCCGGCGCCACTCTCCTCGCGACCATCGGCACGGTACAACCCGCCGCCGCAGGACAGCCGGTCGTCGCAACACAGCCAGCCCCCGCGGCCGCAGCTGCCGGCGCCACCGCAATCGCCTCGGTCGACCTGGCCGGGACGTGGAGTTTCACGCCGACGGGTCGGGGGGCTACCTCGATCACGGTGCCCGGCGGCGGCTGGTACAAGCAGGGCTTCACCGACGTGAACGAGGCGGTGTACTCGCGCACCATCACCGTGCCCGACTCGGGGCAGCCGCAGTCGACGTGGATCGAGTTCGGGGCGGTCAATCACCAGGCGACGCTGTCGGTCGACGGCCGGGTGGTGGCGACGCAGACCACGTCGTTCACGCCGTCGAATTTCGACATCACCGCCTACGCGGCCCCCGGTAGCACCCACACGATCAGCGTCGCCGTGAAGGGCCGCGGTGCGTTGAAGGCATCCAACGGCCGGTACCTGGTGCCCGACGCCGCCGACTGGTCCGAGGCGATACCACAGGGGATCTTCCGGTCCGCGTTCCTGCGGACGTACCCGGCGGTGTACGTCAGCGACACATTCGTGCGTACGTCGGTGGCGAACAAGACGTTGAGCTACGACGTGTCGGTGCGTAACACGTCGGGCAGTTCCCGGTCGGTGACGTTGACCGGGGCGCTGTCGTCCAACAACGGAACGGCTTTCAGCTACCCGGAACTGCCCAGCCGTACGGTCACCGTGGCGGCCAACTCGACCGTGACCGTGACCGTCGGGCCGGTCGCGTGGAGCCTCGACAGCACCTCGTACTGGTGGCCCAACGTGCCGTACCGGCCGGGGTACCGGGCGCAGCTGCACCGGCTGACGGTGCATGCCGTCGCCGATGGCGGGCACACCAGCGACGCCACGTACCGGTTCGGGTTCCGCGAGGCCACCCAGAACGGTGACTACTACTACCTCAACGGCGTGCGCGTGAACTTCCGCGGCGACAACCTCCAGGGTGCCGACTACGACCGGATCAACAACGGCGGCAAGGGCGACGCCTACGACACCCTGCCCGGCTTCCTGCCCCCGTCGCCCGGCAACGGCGGCTGGCCGCAGGCGGTGGACAACTACCAGCGGCTCAACTACAACGTGCTGCGCATCCACCAGGAGCCCGCGAGCCCGTACATGTTGGATGTCGCCGACGAGATGGGCCTGATGATCATCGGCGAGACCGCGATTCGCGGCTCCTCCGGCAAGCAGGACTGGATCGCCGGGCACGACAACATGGTCAACCACGCCCGTGCGCTGGTCCTGCGCGACCGCAACCACCCCGCGGTCATCCGCTGGAGCCAGGCCAACGAGCCGAACCAGAGCGGCCAGGATTCCGAACAGTTCGAGAAGGACCTGTACGCGGCGATCAACGGCAACGACGGCACCCGGCCGGTCATTGCCGAGGTGGGCGTCGACGGGAATCTCAACGGGTATCCCGGGATGACATACGCCAACTTCGCGGTGATCCCGCACTACGTCGACGGCTTCGGCAGGTACGGGGAGGGCCTGAAAACCGTGAATGGGCGGCCCGACGGCGAGGGCGAGTACATCTGGCCGGCGTGCAACAACAAGCAGGGCTTCGAGTGGTTCGCCACGGCCACCCTGGCCAAGCGCGGCAAGAACGCCACCGACCTGCGTCCGTACACGCTGCTGTCCGCCTGGGCCAGCGTCGTGCCCGGAGTGCGCACCGGCGACTTCACCCCGGAGGAGGGCGGTCGCCCCATCTACGGCGCGGACAACCTCCCGGCCCCCTGGAGCAACCCGCAGATCCAGCGCGTGCAGGCGGCGTTCAACCCGGTGGCCGCGGTCGACCTGCCGTTCTGGTCGGCCTCCGGTGTCTCGGACTCCAACGGCACCTTCCCCCTGCCGCAGGCCGTGCCCAACTACGCCCGGAACGCCACGGTCACCCGCAACATCACCGTCTTCAACGACGACCTCGCCGACACCTCGGTGGGCTTCACCTGGACGGCGCGGCTCGACGCGCCGGACGGCGCGGTCTTCGCGTCCGGAAGCACGACCCTGACCGTCCCGCTCGGCTCGCGGGTCACCCAGCCGGTGTCCTTCACCACCCCGGCCACCGGCAACCGCGTGTACCTGCAGCTGTCGACCACGAAGTCCGGTAGCCCCGTCTTCACCGACGCGGTCGAGTACTTCAACCTCGCCGGAAGCGGCGGAGACGGACCCGCACCGGGCACCTACCGCATCGTCAACCGCAACAGCGGCAAGCCGCTCGCTGTCGCGGGCAACTCCACCGCGGACGGTGCCAAGGTGGTCCAGCAGAGCGGCACCGCCACCTGGACCATCGCCACGACCTCCGACGGCTCCTACACCCTCCAGTACGTCCCGAGCGGAAAGGTGCTCGACGTCAACGCCAACAGCAGCACGGCCGGGCTGCAACTGCAGCAGTGGACGGCCAACGGCGGCACCAACCAGATGTGGTATCTGCGGTCCACCGGCAACGGCTACTACACCATCGTCAGCCACGACAGCGGACTGGCGGCGGACGTCTACGGTGCGGCGACGAGCGACGGGGCGCAGGTCGTGCAGTGGGCCGCCAACGGCGGGGCCAATCAGCAGTGGCAACTGAACCGGGCCTGACCGGACGACCCGGTTCATGCCTGCTGCCGCGGCGTCGACCGCTACCCCCTGGCCGCTCGGCCCTGCGGCCAGGGGGCGCGGTGGCGAGATGTCAACTCCGAACGTCGGCAAGAGACCACCACCGAGCACCTTGTCTCCGCTCCCATCGGTGCGGGCCTGTGGGGTGCCAAAACACGGTCCGGCGGGTCTGACCTGGTCTATCAGGCTGCCGTAGATTCATACTCGTTGATCAAGCCGCCGAGTATTTGTCGGCGACGTACGCACCTACGGCCGGGCGTTGTAATCGGGTGATCGGGTCGCGGTGGGGTGTGGTGGCGCGCTTGATGTGGCCGCCGATGGTTGTAGTGGGACACGTAGCGGTTCAGCACCGACTTGAGGTGACGCTCGTTGATGATCAGCAGCCGGTCGGTGAGCTCGCGCCTCACGGTGCCGACGAAACGTTCGGCGTAGCAGTTCGCCCGCGGACACTGCGGCGGGATCTTCACGACGTCGATGCCGGCGTCCGCGAGAACGGAATCGAACGACGCCGTTAACTGACCGGCCCTGTCACGCACCATGAATCGAAAGTCACTGGCCCTATCGCCGAGGCTCATCAGGAGGTTGCGAGCCTGCTGGGTGGTCCAGCGCCCGTCAGGATTGGTGGTGGCGCCGAGGATGTGGACATAGCGGGTGCCGACCTCCATCACGAAAAACACGTACACCCGTTTGCGCTCTTCCCTGCACATACGTCGGAAAAGGACTGGCCGGGGCAGCCGACTGATCGTGGACAGCAGCTGGAGGGCGGAATCTCGACTGAACTGCGGACCGACACCCGGTCACGTCCACCGATGCACCCTGCGGCTCTGCGCGTCCGGGTGACGGCCCTGGAGAGCGAACCGGTGTTCGAGTCGATCGGCCGGATGGCCGCCGACGACTTGCGCCGCACCACGCAGGCCGCGGGCAGGCCGTTCGCCGGTCCGGAGCTGTCGGTACTCAACTTCGGTTGCGGGACTTGTTCGAGCGGTGGAACTTGGGGTTGGGGCAGACGCTGCCGAAGCGGCGGAGGGCGCCGCGGCGCTGTCCCGTGAGCAGGCCTCGATCGACTTGCCCGCGCAGTCGCCGGAGCAGGCGGTATCGCTATTGCCGTCGGTGGCCTGCATTCTCGCAGCCGCCTACCGAGATGATGCCCGCCTCGACTGGCCCGGACTTTCCGTACTGTGCTCCCGTGATGACGAAGACCAGGCCACGCTTCTGAGGACTCCTGGGACCATCGAGGGGAATGGTGAACCGGCTGTATCCAGCCGGCATTCGCGAGGACAGCCGCGTCCACTTCTTGACGCTGCCGAGGTCGCGATTGATGAAGAAGTCCTGATTGTCGTTGTCCGTGACGATGATCGTTCCGTTCGGCCCACCCGAGTCCGTCCACGACACCACGGGCGCTCCGTTCGGCGCATAGCCGTTCTGGTCGAGGAGCCGGGTGTCCGTGGAGAACCGGAACGACTCCGGGTCTTTCGCGATCCGGTAGCGCACGTGGTAGGTGTAGTGGTTCTGATCGGGGTTATCGGGGTCGTCGGGCGCCCCGAATTCGTAGGTCATGATCCACAGGTTCCTTCTCAGCCTGGCTACGGTGGTCATGCCCGGTCGTTCGGGGTACGTCGTTCCGGTCGCATCATCGATCACGGGACCCCACGTGTGCAGGTCTGTGCTGGTCTGGTGGGCGAGCTTCTGACCGAAGTTCGGGTCCCGCTGGTCGGAGTAGTAGCAGATCAGCCTGTTGTTGTGCAGCAGCAGGAAAGGCTCCCACACAGGCGTCGCGCCGTTCGTCGTGTTGGGCGGTCCGCCCTGGGCAACCGTGCTCAGGAACTGCCAGGTGAGGCCGCCATCCGTGCTGGCATAGAGCTGGATGTTGGTGCTGGTGAAGTTGTCCAGCCAGTTGCAGGTGAAGAGCAATGAGCCCTTGGGCAAGCCCGCGAACGCCTGGGGCAGTTCGTACAGGAACGGCTGAAGAGAGATTCCGGGGGCCTCATCGGCGTTGGGCACACTGCCCTGCTTGTCCCAGGTGCGGCCACCGTCGTCGCTGCGGTAGAGCGGGAAACCCGGACCGCCTGCACCCTGAAACGTTGCGAGCAGAGTCCGCGACGTCCCAGCAGGGTGCCCGGCGGTAAGACGCGCGGCCCGAGCGTAGGACGTACTTCCGCCTGGGTTCGCCACAACAACTGGCCCGAACGGAGTCTCTCCACTCAGCTTGCCCGTGTCCGCGAACGCTGGGCCGACCAGTCCCAACGTCGCCCCAGCAGCAACGACTGCGCCTGTGCCGAGGAACGTCCGGCGTGAGAACTGCGAACGGCGAGCGGTCGGATCATCCGCGTGAGATGCGTGGCGACCCTGCACGATTGCCTCCTCAGTGACGCCCCGCCCGCCACGCATGCCCGTGTGCATAGCCTCATTTGGGAGAAGGTGCGGGTTCGGCAGCGCCTCCCTGGACCACTTCGTCTAGGCAGTGAACTAAACTCACCGGTCTGGCCACTGTCAAGGGCAGGACACCGTGTCCACGGCGTGCATGGCGCTACTCCATGGCTGCGCTGCCAGCGGTTTCACCGGCCTGACCGGTTGCTGCCAGCAAGGGACGTCCGGTGCGTCAGGTCACCACACCGACCGCATGAAGAGGATCACCACGCTGGTCGCGGCAAGCATCGTGATGGCGACGTTGCCGCATGTCGCGGTCGCCGCTCACCCGAAGGTGCGTGTCACAACCCGGTTCCGGCGAGACCGGCGATCACCGACCTGCCCTGGGCGCTGTGCGTGCCGAAAACCGCATCCGTGCAGGTTAAGCGGTATGGCGATACTCGCGGACGACTCCGCCGAGACGGCCCCGTCGGCCTATTGTGAGGCGCTTGATCTGGTCGGGTACGAGAGGCTGGGGCCGTGCCCGCAAGGGTGCTGCGGCGAAGAGCGATCGGTGAGTTCGGTGCTCGTTGTAGTGCCGCTCGTACTCACGCAGCACCTGGCGTAGGTGCGTCTGATTCCAGATCAGTGTGCGGTCCAGCAGTTCGGCGCGAAGTGTCCTCACCCAGCGTTCCACGATCGAGTTCATGCGTGACATCCGGACACCGGACGGCACCGTCGCGATCTCTGAGGACTCAAGGATCTCGTCGATCAACGCGGGATATTTGGCGTCACGGTCACGGATGAGGAACCTGATCCGAGCCAGGTCCCCGACGTCCTCGAGGTCCATGAGCAGGTTACGGATGGCCTGGGTGACCCGGCATGGGTGGGGTGCGCGGTGGCGCCGAGGATGCGCACACGCCGGCTAGCGTGATGAATAGCGGCGAGAATGTACTGACGCTGCCCGATCAGTGTGACAGTCTCGATGAAGTCCATCGCCAGGATCGCCTCGGCCTGCGAGCGCAAGAAGTCGGCCCGAGTGACGGTCGCCCGGCGCGGGGCTGGATCGACGCCGGCGGTCTTGAGGATCTCCCACACCGGGCAGGCGGCGATCGCGATACCGCGAAGCGAGTTCGCCGTGGATGCGTCGACATCCCCACGAGGGTTTCTCGTTTGCCAGGCGCAGGACGAGGCGGCGGATGGAGGCGACCGTGCGCGGTCGTCCAGGTCTTCGGTTCACGCTCGCACGGGCATGGCGGCGTTTCATCAGGTCGCGGTGCCACCTCAGCACCGTGTCCGGGCTGACCGGCAGCCGGAGCTGGCGCAACCTCATGCGGGCCAGGGGCTCGAGTAAGGCGGCGAGCAACGCCCTGTCCTCTGGCCGCAGTCGTGGGTGCTGATCGCCGAGTTGTCTGCGCAAGACCACGAGTTGGTGGCGTAGCGCGAGAATCTCGACGTCTTTCTCTCGATCAGTCATGCGCAACAGCCAGAGCGCAGCGAAGGCGTGAGAGACGGCGAGGTAGGCGAAGCGGACCAGCACGGCCGCGATCGTGCCGGATGGCGACCACTACCCACCGATGGCCGCTGAGCTGCACGGATGTACTTCTCGGCACGCACAGGGGCGTACCTCGCCTGCGTCCAGCACTACTACGTGCTCGACGATTACCTGGCAGAACTGACGGACCACTACGGGGCATCAAGCCACAGCGCACCCCTGCGAGGCTGGCGTGGCCCGCCCGAAGACCATGCGTTTCAGCTAGCCAGCTCGAGCAGGTCCTCCTCGGTCGAGTCCAACGTGACCACACCGTCGAAGTTGTACCCGTCGTCGCAGAAGATCACGTCGATGTCCGCCGGCACGAGTTTCCGGTACCAGATGGCGAACTTCACCACCAGGTCGAGGCCGCCCTTCAGGAAGAGACAGGTGCCGTCCTTGGCCGTGTACGCCTCAACGACGGCGTCTTCGGTCCGGTAGAACCAATGCACGTCCCTGACCTCGCTCACGATGTGCGGGGTGGGCGGCTGCATCTCGGCAGCCGGCCACTCCTCCCGCAGTGAGGCGCGCAGCACGTCCGCGTCGACGCGCCAGGTCTTGCTGTCGAACACGACCAGGTACGACACACCACACCTTCTTCTACGGTTTGACCAGCACGACGCCGGGAACATTGTATTGCTGCATGAGCCCGGCGAAATACGCCGCCGACGCCTCCTCGTTCGTGACCACCCGCAGACCGGTGAACGGCGAGTTGGGGTCGTTGATGATCGCCGCGTACCTCTGCATCTCGTCGACCTGTTGTTTGTGGACCTGGTCCCGGATGAAGTCAGGAGCCTTGCTTCCCGGCACGTAAGGACTGCGCCCGAGGTTCCCGACGAACTTGGTGTCGATCATGATCGACGGATCCAGGTCGTCCAGGCCATCAGCGAGGATCTTGACCCCACCGCCGACACATTCGAACTCGCACGGGCCGGCATGGGTGATCTGGTAGGCCTTGGACACACCCCTGCCTTGCGCGGGAATGCTGTCCGTGACGCCCGGTGGAAGCGGCCCCTTCCCACAGTTGTGGACCAGCAACGCCTGACCACCGGCGAGCACGAAGTACGTGTGGATGCCCGCGATCGTGAGGTTGAAGACCGCGGTGAACTGGACCCGCGCCTGCACGGCTCGCACCTCGGCCACGCCGCCATCGGGTGTGCGCAGATCGTCGCCGGGGCGGAGCTTCCCGGCCTCGACCCACTCTCCGCGCTCGCCCCGATCGGACACCCAGAACGGGTGGCCGTCGGTGGCCGAGATGCGCGCGGTGCGGTCACCCGCGTCGCCGTCGACGTCCACGGTGACGTCGACGAGGTTCTTACTGCCCTTTCCGATGATCGTCCTGGTGACCTCGCGGGCACCGCTCTCGCCGGTTTCGGGGTCTGTGGCGATCACCCGGTCCCCGACTCGCACCTGCTCGATCGGTTTGCGGGATCCGTCGGCCATGACCACTTCGGTGTCACCGGTGAAGCTGTTCCCCTCGCCGCACCCCAGGTGTTTCAGGAAGGGGAGCTTCGTCGACCCCTTGGCACCCATCACCGCGTCGACGACGGCCCAGGCACCGATACCGATGGCTCCGCCGTAGTTGCCGGAGTTCCAGGCATTCCGGATGTCCTTTGTCGCGGCGTCGAGGAGGCCCTTGCCGAAGCCGCGGGTTCTCCAGAATCATCGCCACCGTCCGGACAATCCACCGCTCCCCCGACCTATGCGCGTTCCGCTCGCGATCCGCACCCGACGGACACACCACGCCACGCTCGTTGAGCTCCCGTGCCAGCGACGCCACCGCCCGACCGCGCGGGCACGTAGCCGGCGTCCACGATGTGCTCGTCGGGAAGCAGGTCGCGGCGGTCGAAGCCGGTGTGGATCCGTTCGAGCACTTCCACGTCGGTGACGGTCACGTCGGTGGTGACCACGTTGGTGACCAGGTGCGGCATTCCCGTGGCCGTGACGTCGTCACAGGTCTCGGTGAGGTGGATTGTGCAGCCCTCCCAACCCGACCCGCGCTTGGTCCCGTAACGAGCGTCGGTGTCATACGGGGTGCAGAGACGTTCTCGGCTGGGCGGAAGGTCTTTCTCCTCCCGCCAGGCCACCTCCAGCCTGCCGCCGGTGATCGCGCGGTGGCACTGCGTCAGCCACACGGCCCGCAGCACGGTCACGGCCGGGATCTCCCGCAACCACGCCGCCGCGTCCGCGGTGCGGACGGCCTCCAACAGCCAGAATCCGTCCACGCCAACCTGGTTGACCATCGCGCAGCGCTGGGCTCTCTGTCCGGCAGCCGGTAGGAATCCATCCGCGCGCCGTAGCGTCGCACCCAGTCGGCGCCGATCCGGATGCTCAGCCAGTCCGGGGCGGCAGCGGCCAGTGCTTCCAGGGCGGCACGCAGGGTCTCGGCGAGGAACTCCAACCGGTTGGCCGACCGCACCGCCGCCAGCACATGCGTGGAATCGGTGCGCTGCCGGCCTTTCGGCTTGACCAGCCCGAGTTCCGAACACCGGGCCAGCAGCAGGTCCAGCGCCTTCTCTTCAAGTTCGTGATCGATCAGCCGCTGCCGGAACCCGGTCAGCACCGTGTGATCGAACCCAGGATCGGACAGGTCCAGGCCGAGCGGGTATTTCCAGTCAATCCGGGCCCGTGCCGCGTCGGCAGCCTGCCGGTCGGTCAGGTTCTCCGCGAACTGCAACACCGTGACCAGCGCCAGCAGTCCCGGCGAGATACCCGGCTTGCCCAGCACCCCGAACGCCGAGACGAACTGCTCATCAGCAAACAGCCCCGGCAACTCATCCCGGACACGCATCGCCAGCGTCCCCTTCGGAAACGCCGCTCTGGCAACCATCACGGTCTGCTCGGGCACCTCCGGCCACGCACGCGGCTGGACCGGCATCACCTGATCCCTCCTGCGGCCGGCACAGGGCCCGACCACGCAAGATCATCATCCACCCACCACGATCACCATACGAAACACCCCTGACCAGCACTTCCTGAATTGGGCAACAGAGTCCCACAGGGGCGAGCCGCAACACGTCACGCAAGGCATGCAGCGCGGTGGCACCGACACTGGTCAGCGCCACCGCCTCGGCCAGATCCGCTTTGCCTGGGGCCGTACTGACGGTCGAGGCCTTCACGGTGATGTACTCGGCGGCGGCCCCGACACGGCTGGGCACGTCGGTGAGGACCCCCACCCGTTGTCCGTGCGTCAGGCCGGTGACGCCCCCGCTGGGGGCGGCCACATCCCTGGTGAAGTCCCAGCAGGTCCATTTGGGAAGCTGCGGCCCGACATGATCCTCATGCCACCTGACCGGATCGACACATCGATCGGGTTGACGCTCGTGCCGTGGACGCGGACGAGCACCTCGCCGGCACCCGGCCGCGGCCGCGCGACCGTGCGAATCTCTGGCTCCTGGGGACCGCAGGACCTGCCGTACTCCACGGCGCGCATCATTGGGGGGCGGCCTGCCCGGAGGTGGTCATGAGGGGTCTCGCCGGTCGGCGAACGCCGTGTCGATCGTCTTCTTCATGAGTTCCGCGCCGGTCCGCATGGTGCTGGTGGTGTAGTCGATAACCGACGCGGGCGTGAACTCGGCCGTCCAGACGAGATGGACTCCCTCTTCGTCCTCCCGCACGGTCTGTGACCCCAGGTGGTGTGTCAGCGGGCCGCCTTCGGTTGCTTGGTAGGTGAGCTTTCGGGCGTCATCATCGACTTCGATGATGCGCTCGGTGATCTTCATGTCATTGGCGAACGTCATCGTCCTGCTGTCCGGTCCCTTTTCCACGTGGATCGCGAATCCCGGAATGAGCCGGGTGTCCAACGCATAGACATCGCGCACGGCATCCCAGGTGAACTCCGCGCTGGCTTCGACGACGACATCGACCGTCACCGAGCTGATGCCGGCTTCTTCGTAGCGAACTTCCATGAGCAAGGTCATGGTATTTCTCCTTCTCTCTTCTGATCGTCTGTTGCAGCGCGGACCATCGCCGGCGTGGGTTGGTGCGGCTGGTGCTCGCCGAGAACGTCAGGGCACCATCACGACCCGGCCGATCCGGCCGCGCTGCTCGGCGTGGTGGTGCGCGGCCGCGGCGCCGGCCAGGGGGTAGCGGGCGTCCAGGTCGAGGACGCCGAGATCGGCTGGAGCGCGCAGGGGCAGCCGGTCGGGGCTCCAGGTGCCGGAGAAGATCTCCTTCACCGGGGCGGGCGGTCGTAGGGGGCGGCGGGTTCGTCGCCGATGAGGGTGATGGTGCCGGTGTGGCCCTCCCCGCGGAGGGTTTCGGCTGCGGCGAGGCCGGCGGCGGAGGCGCCGACGACGACCACGCGGCCGGCAGGGCTCACGCTCACGACTCTCCCAGGCGGATCGCGGCCGCAGGGCAGACGGTCGCGGATTCACGAACGGCGTCGTGGAGTTCGGCCGGCGGGTTCTCGTTGAGGAGGACGACCAGGCCGTCCTCGTCGCGCTGGTCGAAGACGTCGGGGGCGAGCAGCACGCACTGACCCGAGGCGACGCACCTGGGGACGTCGACTTCTACACGCATGAGGTTTCTTCCCTGTTCTCGGTGGCGGGGATCAGGTGGTTGCGGTCACCAGGTGACGGGCAGCTCGACGACGCCGTAGACGACCGTGTCCTGCTTGAAGGCGATCTCGTCCATCGGTACGGCGATCTTCAGCTCGGGCAGCCGGCGGAAGATCTCGGGCAGCACGATCTGGAGTTCGGCGCGGGCCAGCGGCTGGCCGAGGCACTGGTGGATGCCGTAGCCGAAGGCGAGGTGCTGGCGGGCGTTGGCGCGTTCCAGATCGAGGTCGTCGGGAGCGGTGAAGAACTCCGGGTCGCGGTTGGCGACGTGGATGGGGACGATCACGCCCTCGCCCGCGCGGATGGTGACGCCGTCGATGGTGACGTCCTCGACGGCGGTTCGGCGCAACCCGCCGTGCACGATCGAGACGTAGCGCAGAAGCTCCTCGACCGCGCCCGCGACCTGCTCTTCCCCACCGAGGATGTGCGGAATCTGGTCGGGGTGGCTGAGGAGGGTGATGGTGCTCAGCGCGATCATGTTCGCGGTCGTCTCGTGCCCGGCGAGCAACAGGAAGGCACCCAGGTCGGCGGCGTCCTGGTCGGTGATGCCGCCCTCGTCCGCCTGCGCGGCGAGCCGGGTGATCACGTCGTTCCCGGGCTTGGCGTGCTTGGTCTCCACCAGTCCCAGCAGGTACTCGGAGAGGCTCGCCCACGCCTGCGCGCTCTCCTGCGCCGTGGCGTTGAAGTCGACGATGACCTTCGAGTGCTCCTGGAAGAACCCGTGGTCCTCGTACGGCACACCCAGCAGCTCGCAGATGACCAGGGACGGCAGCGGCAGCGCGAAGTGCTCCACGAAGTCGGCGGGCTCGCTCAGCTCGGTCAGATCGGTGAGGAGCTCGTCGGTCAGGCGGGCGATGGCCGGGCGCAGCTCGTTGATGCGCTTCACCATGAACTCCCGGGTCAGGGTGCGCCGCATCATCCCGTGGACGGGGTCGTCGTGGTTGACGAAGAAGCCCCGCGGGCCCTGCGGAGTGTCTTTGGGCGAGCCGGGATGGGTCGGATCGGTGCTGAACGCCGGGTTGCCCAGCACCGCGCGGGCGTCCTCCCAGCGGGTCACCAACCAGGGACTGAGCTGCCCCTCCCACAGGGAGACGCGGGAGATGGGCTGTGTCGCACGGAGTTCGGTGTACAGCGGCGAGGGATCCAGAGGGGCGCCCTGCGGGCGGACGAGCGTGAACGCGGGAACAGCGGGAGACGAGGTCATGGGTGTGCCTTTCCATCGTCGGCTAACACTGTTAGTCGAACAGAAGTTAGACTAACAGTGTTAGCCGACGAGCGGGAAGCCCTGGGTCGGCTGGGACGAAGCGCCGACCGTTGAAGGCAGGGGTGTGCCGAGGGCCGTAGGCTGCTGCGGGCAGCGAGGAGGAGGCGATGAAGTCGCAGGTCAAACGGGTCCCCAATGCGCGGGGCGAAGGCGAGCGGTTGCGGCAGGAGATCCTCGGCGCGGCGACCCGCATCCTGGAGGAGACGGGGCGGGAGGACGCGCTCTCCCTTCGCGGGGTCGCCCGCGAGGTCGGCATTGCCGCACCCAGCGTCTACCGGCACTTCAAGAGCAAGGCCGACCTGGTGACCACTGTCCTCGAAGCCACCTACCGAGCGCTGGCCGTCGCGATGAGCGAGGCGGGCGAGGCGGCCGCCGCGGCAGGCGCGGACCCGCGGGAACGCGTGCGGGCCATCGTCACCGCCTACCGCAGGTTCGCCATCGACAAGCCCCGCCGCTACCGGCTGATGTTCAGCCTGGAGTACGAGCCCGACCGGCCACCGGCCACCGGCCACCCCATCGACACCATGCTCCAGGCGTGGACCGACACGACTGACGCCTACCTCGCCGAAGTGGTCCCCAGCCGCCGGTCGGAAGCGCAGGACCTGGGTGTCCACCTGTGGACCGCCCTGCACGGCCAGCTCGTCCTGTGGCACACCCTGCCAAGTGCCGCCGCCGGCAACGAAACCATCCTGATCGAGCTGGAGGAGTCCTTGCTGCGACGCCTGCTCCCGGTACCGGAGGCTCCGAGCCCCGCCCAGTGACAGGCCAGGATGGCTCCCCACTCCCGGAGGCGGACCAGGGTGCACGCGCGGCTCGAAAGTCATCGCCGCACCTCACGCGACATGCCTGCCCTCGTCGACGACTCCGCCGAGGATCCGGGTGCGTTACCTGATCACTCGCGACGTCGAACAGCGTCTCGCAATCCGATGGACCGCATGAGCAGGTAGGCGATTTCGGCGATGCGCATGGTGCTGTTGCCGAGGTGGTGGCGGACCAGGTCTTCGCGGGTCGTGGCGAGGATTTCCTGGGAAGCTGGCTCCTTCGAGCTTCGGTTGTCGTTGCAGGGTGCGACTGCTGACGGCGAGGTGACGGGCAACCTCGGTCATGGAGGTTCCGCCGGCGGGAAGTGTTTCGCACAGAGCGGCCTGCACCCGCTCGGCGACGCTGGCCGTCGCCTGCAGGCCGGACAGGCGTCTGCGGAGTTCCGGGGCGCAGAACCGCCAGCGTTGCTCGTTCTCGGTGAGGAACGGGCGGCTCGCATCGTCGAGCGCGAAGGTGATCGCGTGCGTCTGTCCCTTGTGGACTTCTACGCGGCCGGCATGGATGCCGAATCGGTGAACGAACCCTCTGCTTCGCTGCTGGTGTGGTGACCGGACAGGGTGTGTCATTAGGACCAGCTGGCCGTGCAAGGCGGTCCACAGATGGATGCCGACGGTCTCCGCTTCCGATCGACGGGCGGGCGCGATCGCCGCGAGGTAGGTGTCCGCGGCGTGGGTCCATGCCTGGAGCACGGTGCCGAGAGGGGTGTCGGCGAAGGGCTGGCGCTCGGGTTCGTGTTCCAGGCTGAACATCAGCCGGTACCGGCGGGGCTTGTCGATGGCGAATCTGCGGCAGGCGGCGGTGGTGACCCCTATCCGTTCCCACGGGTCGACGCCGGCCGCGTCGCCGGCCGCGCCCATCGCTGCGGCCAGCATCGGTAGGCGGCGGCGAGCACTGTGGTGATCAGTTCGGTCTTGTCCTTGAAATGCAGATAGACACTGGGCGCGGAGATGCCGACCTCGCGGGCCACTACTCGCAGGGAGAGCGCGTCCTCGCGTCCCGTCTCCTCCAGGATGCGGGTCGCCGCGCCGAGGGTCTCCCGCCGTAGCCGTTCCCCCTCGCCCCGCACCTTGAGCACCCGTCTGACCTGCGGCTTCATGGCCACCTCCTCACTGTGCACCGCATCTGCCGCCTGGGTCCCCACACGTACGGCCGGCGCCGCAGAGGCGAAACAGAGGATGTGGCTTCACATCCTTCAACTAACGGTGTTAGCCTAGCGAACAGAACGACTAACACCGTTAGTCGATAGCGGCGCCCAGGTGACCTGCGGGCGGCGGAACTGAGGAGAAGTCGATGACGGCTAGGAAGGTCGTTGCTGTGGTGGGCGCCACGGGCCAACAGGGCGGGGGGGCTCGCCCAGGCGATTCTCGCTGACCCGGCGGGCGAGTTCGCGCTGCGGGCGATTACTCGTAACCCCGACTCCGAGGCCGCGCAGGCGCTGCGGGAGCGCGGGACGGAGGTCGTGAAGGCGGACTTGGCGGATGAGGCGAGCCTGCGGGCGGCCTTCGAGGGTGCTGACGCCGCGTTCCTCGTCACGAACTGGGCCGAGCTGATGGACCCGAAGGCCGAGATCGACCAGGCTCACGCAATGGCGCGCGCGGCAAAGGCGGCCGGCGTGGGACACGCGATCTGGTCGACCAACGACGACTCCCGCCAGACGATCCCGGCGGATGACGAGCGCTACCCGGACGTTCTGGGATTCAAGGTCCCGCACATCGATGCCAAGGCGTCTGCGGACGCCTACTTCACCGAGATCGGTGTGCCCACGACGTTCCTTCGGACGTCCTTCTTCTGGGACAACCTCGCCAGCGTGATGCCGTTGCGGCGCAACGAGGACGGCACCCTGACCCTGGCGCTGGCGATGGGCGGCAGCAGGCTGTCGGGTATCGCCGCCGCCGACATCGGCAAAGTGGTGCTCAGCATCCTCAAGCGCCGCGAGGAGTTCCTCGGCCGCACCGTCAGCATCGCCGGCGAACACCTGACCGGAACGCAGATGGCGGCGCAGTTCTCGGACGTGCTGGGACAGACGGTCACGTACCATCCGCTCCCTGTGCAGTCGATCCGGGAGGCCGGCTTCTACCTTGCCGACGACGTGGCGAACATGTTCCAGTTCTTCACCGAGTACGAAGACGTGATTGTGGGCCCGCGTGACGTGTCCGCCACTCGGGAGCTTCACCCTGAGCTGATGACCTTCGCCACCTGGGCGGCGCAGAACCGGGACCGCGTGCAGGCCGCCACTGCCGAGCAGAACTGGAGTCAACTCCTATGACTCAGTACGACAATGGCTCAGTCGCGCGTCGTGTTCGCTGTTCCACCAGCGGGCGCCTTGAAGGGTGCGGACCACACGGAGATGCCGGGCCGGCGCGGGAGGAACGTCTGCCTTCACGCCCATTCGCCTAGAATGAATCCGCCGTTGTCCCGCCGGATCTCCACGGCACCGGCACCGCCGAAGTGTGCGGGCACGAGCAGTTTCCGCTCATCGACTGCGCGGGTGGAGGATCCGCTGACGCGTACGGGCGGCTTGTTCAGGGGCCAGGCAGGTGGCACCGCTGCAGTCGGGATGGAGAATCTGCACGGAGCTGTGCAGCACATCTCCGACGAAGACCGCCCGCTCGTTTCCGGAGGCCAGCCGCAGCACGGACGAGCCGGGGTGTGACCGGGCGCGGACTCCAAGTGGATGGGCGCGATGCTGTCTGCACAGATGAGGCGATCGTCCGGTTGCAGGCCATTCCCGTCCGACTTGCCCGGCCCGAAGTGCGCGTCGTCCGCTGCGGGAATGAGGTACTCAGCGTTGGGAAACGCCGGAACCCACTCCCCGCCTGCGTCGACGGTGTTCCCACCGCCATGGTCGACGTGGATATGCGTATTGACCACGACATCGACGTCCTGCGGGGAAACGCCGACTCTCGCGAGTCCTCCGAGGAGGCCACCACGCCGGAGATGGAACTCCGGGGTCGACACCTCCCCCGGCGGCGTCGACCACCAGCGACGGGACGCGTCACGCGACCCTCCCAGAACCAGGAGCCTGGCGTAATGCCATTGACCGGAGACTATGAACCGAGTCTGTCCGACTTCGTCCGCAAGCAGGTCGAGACCTACGAGGCGTCCGGAGGCACCGAGGCCGTCGACCTCATGGGCAGGCCCGTGGTCATCCTGACGTCGGTCGGTGCCAGGACCGGCCAGCTGCGCAAGACCCCGGTGATGCGGGTCGAGCACAACGGGCAGTACGCCGTGGTCGGCTCGCTCGCCGGCGCGCCGCACAACCCGGCGTGGGTCCACAACCTGCGCAAGCACCCGCACGTCGAGCTGCAGGACCGCACGGAGAAGCACGACTACGTGGCCCGCGAGATCGAGGGCGACGAGCGCGCGGTGTGGTGGCAACGCGCCGTCGAGGCAGAACCCCACTACGCCGACTTCGAGAAGAAGACCGACCGCCTGATCCCGGTCTTCGTGCTGACGCGCACACCCGAGTGATCGCCGCGCCGGAGCCCGCATTCACGCGAGCCCCGGCACCCGGCAGCTGACGCACACCCCGCTTCACCCACCGATCTCACGAACGGCCCTGTCAGGCCGCGTGGAAAGGCAGAACCTCATGCGCGCAGTCCGCTATCACGAGTACGGCGGTGTGGAGACCCTCGTGGTCGAGCAGGTGCCGGAGCCCCGTCCCAGGCGCGGCGAGATCCGCATCCGTGTCGCAGCGGCCGGCGTCAATCCCATCGACTGGAAGTTGCGTTCCGGTGCCGCGCGCGGGGTGCTCCCCATCAACCTGCCCGCGATTCCCGGGCGTGAGGCCGTCGGTGTCGTTGACCAGATGGGTGAGGGCGTGCAGGGGGTGAGCATCGGTGACCGGGTCTTCGGGCTGGCCGCCCTCACCGGCGCGACTGCGGAGCTGGCCGTGCTCCTGGCCTGGGCCCACGCGCCCGCCACGTGGACCGACGAGGTGAGTCCACCGTCGTCGCGACGAGATCCGTCCGGTAGAGAGGGACGTTGGCCGCGCCCAGCTGCTCCTGGTCGACCGGCAGCGACACCAGCGAGCCCACCGACAACACCGGCGCACCCGAGGAGTCCGCGATCCACACCGACATCGAGTCCGGCCCGGACGCGGTCACCCGGACGCGAACCTCGGTGGCCCCCACGGCGTGGCAGACCACGTCGCGCCAGATGAACGGCAGGCGGGTCGCGGTGTCGGTGTCGTCCCGCAGGAGTTCCGCGTGCAGGGAGGCATCGAGCAGCGCCGGGTGGACGACGAAGGTGCCCGGTTCACCGGCTGCGGTGGGCAGCATGACCTCGGCGAAGACCTCGTCCCCGCGCCGCCACGCCGCGCGCACGCCCTGGAAGGCCGGACCGTAGCCGTACCCCTGCGCGGCCAGCCGGTCGTACAGGTCACCGATGTCCACAGGTCGTGCATCCGCCGGCGGCCAGGTCTCGAGATCACCTTCTGGCGCTGCCGCCGCAGGGGTGAGGAAGCCGACCGCGTGACCGGTCCACGGCGCGTCGACTTCACTGCCGACCGGGCGGGAGTGCACGGACACCGGCCTGCGCCCCGTCCCGTCCGCCGCGCCGACCGACACCTGCACCGCGACGGCGGTGTGCTGCGGCAGAACCAGTGGCGTCGTCACCGTCAGTTCCGCCACCGCCGGACAGCCGAACTCGGCTCCGGCCCGCAGCGCCAGTTCCAGGAACGCCGTGCCGGGCAGCAGCACCGCGCCGCCGGCGACGTGGTCGGCGAGCCACGGATGCGTGGTCAGGGACATCCGGCCGGTGAAGACGGCGCCACCGGAGCCGGCGAGCCCCACGACCGCGCCGAGCAGCGGGTGCTCGGCGGACTGCAGTCCGGCGACACTCACACCGGCCACGTCGTCGGTCGCGTCCAACCAGAACCGCTCACGCTGGAACGGATACGTCGGCAAATCCACGGTTGTCGCCCCGGCCCCGGCCAGCCACGTCGCCCAGTCCACCCGGACGCCCTGCACATAGGCCTGCGCCAGGGACAGGTGCAGACGGTCGAGCCCGCCGTTGTCGCGACGCAGCGACCCCACGGCGACGGCGGTGCCGCCGACCTCCTCGACGATCTCCTCGATCGGCACGGTCAGCACCGCGTGCGGGCTCATCTCGATGAACGCCTCGTGGCCCTGCGCGATCAGATCCCGCACCGCGGCCGAGAAACACACCGGCTGCCGCAGGTTCGCGTACCAGTACTCGGCGTCCAGGCCCGTGCCGTCGATCCGCTGGCCGGTCACCGTCGAGTGAAACGGCACCTGGCCGGTCACCGGCTGCACCGCCGCCAGGTCGGCGAGGACCGACTCCCGCATCGATTCGACCTGCGCGGAGTGCGCGGCGTAGTCGACGTTGACCATCCGCGCGGCCACGTGGTCCGCCCGGAGTTGTGCGGCAAGCCGTTCCAGAGCCGCCGTCCCACCGGAGACCACCACCGTAGCGGGGCCGTTCAGCGCTGCCACCGAGATCTCTCCGTCGAACGGCAGCAGCAACTCCCGGACCTGGTCGGCGGGCAACGGGACGACCATCATGCCGCCGTTGCCGGCCAGCGTCCGGCGCACCGCCTGGCTGCGCAGGGCCACGATCCGGGCGCCGTCGGACAGGGTGATCGCCCCGGCGACGCACGCCGCGGCGATCTCCCCCTGCGAGTGCCCGACCACGGCCTCGGGCTCGACGCCGTACGAACGCCACAGCTCGGCCAGGGCGACCATGACGGCCCAGAGCACCGGCTGCACCACGTCGACCCGATCGAGTCCAGGCGCACCGGGCACGCCGTGCAGCACGTCGTCGAGCTTCCAGTCGACGTGGGGCGCCAGCGCGTCGGCACACCGGGTCAGCCATTCGGCGAACACCGGGGACTCGGTCAGCAGCGCCACCGCCATCCCCGGCCACTGCGAGCCCTGCCCGGGAAACACGAACACCACCCGCCGGTCGCCACCGGCGACGCCACGAACAAGGTTGCGCGCCACCCCGTCCCCGGCGAGGGCATCGAGGCCGGCGAGCAGTTCGTCCCGTCCTGAGCCGACCACGACGGCGCGGTGCTCCAGCTTCGCTCTCGTCGCGGCCAGCGAATAACCCACGTCCTGCGGCGGCTGGTCACCGACGTGCTCGGCGAGCACCGCGGCCTGTGCCGCCAGTGCGGGCGCGGACCTGGCCGACAGCACCCACGGAACGGCGGCGACCGCCGGCCGCGTGGCCGGCTCCGCCTCCACGACCGGTGCCTGTTCGAGGATCAGGTGGGCGTTGGTACCGCTGATCCCGAACGAGGAGACCGCGGCCCGGCGCGGTGCACCAGTCCGCGGCCACGGCCGCTGCCCGGTGAGCAGCCGCACGCCACCCAGAGCCCAGTCGACGTGCGATGACGGCGGATCAGCGTGCAGTGTCGCGGGCAGCAGACCGGCCCGCATCGCCAGCACCATCTTGATCACACCGGCCACCCCGGCCGCCGCCTGGGTGTGGCCGATGTTGGACTTGATCGAGCCCAGCCACACCGGCTCCCGGCCATCGCGCTCCGCGCCGTAGGTGGCCAGCAGCGCCTGTGCCTCGATCGGGTCGCCCAGCGTGGTGCCCGTGCCGTGCGCCTCGACCACGTCGACGTCGGCCGCGGTCAGTCCCGCGTCGGCCAGCGCCTGCCGGATCACCCGCTGCTGGGCGGGGCCGTTGGGGGCGGTGAGCCCGCTGCTGGTGCCGTCCTGGTTGCTGGCGCTGCCGCGGATCACCGCCAGCACCCGGTGCCCGTTGCGCTGAGCGTCGGACAACCGTTCCAGCAGCAGCATTCCGACGCCTTCCGCCCAACCGGTGCCGTCGGCCGACGCGCCGAACGCCTTGCACCGCCCGTCCGGTGACAGTGCGCCCTGGCGACTGAGCTCGACGAAGCTGTTCGGTGCGGACATCACCGTGACGCCACCGGCAAGCGCCATCGAGCACTCGCCGCGGCGCAGCGACTGGACGGCCCAGTGCATCGCGATCAGCGAGGACGAACAGGCGGTGTCCACACTGATCGCGGGTCCCTCCAGACCGAGGGCGTAGGAGACCCGTCCGGTGGCGACAGCGCCGTCGCTGCCGTTGCCGACGTAGCCCGCAACGTCGTCGGGCACCCGGCGCAGACGGGCCGCGTAGTCGTGGTAGATCACCCCGGCGAACACACCGGTGCTCGTGCCGCGCAGCGATGTCGGGTCGATCCTGGCCGACTCGATCGCCTCCCAGGAGGTCTCCAGGAGCAGCCGTTGCTGCGGGTCCATCGCGACCGCTTCCCTGGGGCTGATGCCGAAGAAGGACGGCTCGAACCCGGCGGCGTCGTGGAGGAAGCCGCCGGACTGGGTGTCGCTGGCGCCGCGCAGGTGCTCGAGGTCCCAGCCGCGATCGGCGGGGAAGCCTCCGATGACGTCACGACCCCCGACTACCAGTTCCCACAGCTGGTCGGGAGTTGTGACGCCGCCGGGAAACCGGCAGCTCATGCCGACGATCGCGACCGGCTCGTGGGCGCGGTGTTCGGCGTCGCGCAGTCGCGAACGGGTCTCCCGCAGATCGGCCGTTGCCCGCCTGAGGTAAGCAAGGAGCTTTTCCTCGTTCGTCACCACGTCACCTCACCGAGCCTGGCCAGAACTCGCACACGACAATCTCCTGCGAATTCAGCGAAATCACAACCGCGCCGAACACGGAAGCACGATGCCGGAAAGCTATTCCGAATACACCCGACCGAAAAACCCCTACCTGCCCCCTCAAACGCCCCTACCGCGCCACACAGGGACACAAACCACCCTTACGCGAAATTCGTGGACCGAGCCCACCTCGACGGAGCTCCACCGGCAGGAAAACACAACGACAACAGCGAGGCCACCGACACGGCTTGTCCACCCCACAACAGGACGACACACCGATCGAGTGAGATCGTTCGTCTTCCCGGACGCCGGCCCTGCGTTTGGCGCGAAAAGCACGTTCGGGCCGATAGACGGCCCGAACGATGCTCCTATGGTTTGTCAAGCGGCTGGGGCTTGTTTTGCAGGTTGGCAAGGTCAGCCATGAGGTGGGGGTAGATCTCTCGGGTGAAGTAGCGCTTGAGGCAGCGGATGAGGTGTTTCTTGGTCATCTTCTTGCCGGCGCCGAGTCGGGGAACAGACAGGCGGCCAGCAGCAGGTAGACCAAGACCCGGGAGGGCAGGTCGCGCAACCGGGACTGGGTGGTGCGGGTCGCGGTCAGGGCCGCGTCGACCATCCCGAAGGGCAGGTGTTGGGTGAGTTCACCGAGATGGCCGGGGGCGAAGCGGCCCCCGGCCACGGTGATCATGCGCGTGATGACGGACTGGGTATCCAACGGAGTTCTTGCTGTCTGGTGATCTTGGTCGACACCGTTCCAGCAAGGACTCCGTTGCCTGTTTCATCCGGCTGGTCAGCCGCACTCACCCTTAACTTCACGGCCTTGGGACTAGTCCGCACCCTGATCTGTGGAACCCCGGCGATACCACTGTACGCTGACAAAATGGCAGGTACTGGCAAAAAAGTAAGCTCACCGCACGACGCGGCCTGTGTGGTCGATCACGTCCAAGCCGGCCTTCGGGTACTTGAGGGACGCTGGAAACTGGCGATCGTCCACCAGCTCTTCCTGCACACCTCGCTGAGGTTTTCCGAACTCGAGAAGCTTATCCCGGCCGTGACACAGAAAATGCTGATCCAGCAACTGCGCGCCCTGGAGGCCGACGGCGTGGTCGCACGCACCGCCCATCCGGTCGTCCCGCCCCGTGTCGAATACCGGCTCACCGAGGAAGGCCTCGGCCTGCAGGAGGCCCTCAACGCCCTCAACCGATGGGCACGCACTCACCATCGTGGGTGACCTTACTTTTTTGTCAGTACTTCCCATGATGGGAGCGTGCGCTTACGGTCGAGGAATAGTCAGTTCAGCGGCTTTCTGCCGCAATGCCCCATGAGGAGGAACAGGTCATGCTCGACGGGAAGGTCGTCGTGGTATCCGGTGTCGGAGACGGGCTCGGTCACCAGGTCGCCGCCGCTGTCGTCCGGGACGGCGGCTACGCGGTGCTCGGAGCCCGCACGGAGGCGAGCCTCGCCAAGACCGTCGCCGCCATCGACCCGGACGGAACCCGGACGGCCTACCGGGTTACGGACATCACCCGGGACGACGACGTCGCCGCTCTGGCGGAACTGGCGAGCGAGCGGTTCGGCGCCGTGGACGCGCTGGTCAACGTCGCGGCCATGGACAGGCACTTCGGCGGCCTGGAAGGCGCCGACTTCGAGACCTGGCACCAGGTCGTCGACGTCAACCTGATGGGCACCCTGCGGATGACCCGAGCGTGTCTCCCCGCCCTCAAGGCACGCGGCGGCTCGGTCGTCATGATCGGCACCCAGGCCGAAATCGACCCCCCTGCGCATACGCCCATGATGTACGCGGCGTCCAAGGCCGCGCTGACGTCCGCCATGTACTCCCTCGCGCGGCAGTTCGGCCCCCACCGGATCCGGGTGAACTCGGTGCTGCCCGGCTGGATGTGGAGTCCGAAAGTGGAGTCGTTCGTGCGCGAGTCGGAAGGAGATCTGCTCGCCCAGCTGACCGAGCGGATGGCACTGCCCGAAATGGCCACCGAGGGAGACGTCGCGGAGGCCGTGGTTTTCCTGGCGTCCGACCGCGCCCGCGCCATCACCGGGCAGACCCTCCTGGTGAACGCGGGTGAGGTGATGCGGTAGCCCCGGTAAGCAACTGCTCCGTTCACCGGCGGAAGGCCGCAAGCATGAAGCTGTCCATTCTCGACATCAGCCACACCCGATCGGCGGCAGTCCCGTCGAAGCGTTCGCGAACAGCGTCGACCTCGCGAGGCACGCAGAACGCCTTGGCTACCAGCGGATCTGGTTCGCCGAGCACCACGGGGTGAGCGCGAGCACCGCCTCCAGCACCCACGAGGTGCTGGTGGCGCGGGCGGCGGCGTTGACCGACCGGATCCGTGTGGGATCCGGTGTGGTGCAACTGAACCACTACAGCCCTTTCAAGGTCGCGGAGGCCTTCACCGTCCTCTACGCGATGAGCCTGGGACGCATCGACCTCGGGATCGGCCGGGCCAGCAGCGCGCCCGCACTCGATTTCGCACTCCGCCGCGTCCGCTCCGACGTCCCGGTCGACGATTACGCCGAGCAGGTCGCGGAGGTGCTGGCCTGGCTCTACGACGCCTTCCCGGACGGGCACCCGTTCGCCGGGCACCCCTTGCTGCCCGGCGTCGCCGACCGCCCCCAGCCGTGGTTGCTCGGGTCGAGCACCCAGAGCGCCGTCCTCGCCGGCCGGTTGGGCATGCGGTACGGCTTCGCCGGCTCCGCCAATCCCAGGGCCTCGCGGGCCGCGGCCCAGACCTTCGCGGAGCAGTTCCGCCTGTCCGGACTTGCCGGGAGCCCGGCCGAACCGTACTTCATGTACACGATGAGAGTCGCGGTCGGCGCGACCCAGGAGGAGGGAGACCGGCTCCGAGCCCCGGCCGACCTGTTTCACCAGTGGCTACGCCGGGAGAGCTGCGGGCAGCGCCGCTGCCGGACCCGGACGAGGCGATCGCCGCCCTCGGCGGAATCCCGCGGCCGTGCCTGATCGAGCCCGGCAAGCCCTGGCCCGGCAGCCTGTCCGGGGACCCGGATCAGGTCCTGGCCTCGCTGTCGACCATGGCGGCCGAGACGGACGCCAAGGAACTCATTCTCCAGGACATGATCGTTCGGCCGCACGATCGGATCCGCTCCTACGAATTGCTCGCGCACGCCGTCGAGCTGCCCCGACACCCGCGGGCCCTCGCCGGCTGAGGGACAACCCGCCTGGACTATCGGAGACCATGGAAATGAACAAATACCGATTCGACGGACGCGTCGCGGTTGTTACCGGTGCGGGAAGGGGCATCGGTCGAAGTTATGCGCGACTGCGCACCTCATGCCGCCGTGGGCCGGGCAGGGCATGAACACCGGCATCCGCGACGTCACCAACCTCTGCTGGAAACTCGCCGCCATCGTGCAGGACCCGGCCGATCACTCACTCTTCGACACCTATGACCACGAACGCCGGCCGCACGCACAGGCGATGATCGACCTGTCCACCACGCTCGGCAGAATCCTCAGCCCTACCCGGCGATCCCTGGCACACGCGCGCAACTGGTTCCTCCGCACGGCCTCACTCGCCCCCGCGGTCAAACGGTGGATCCTCGAGATGCGGTTCAAGCCGATCCCCCACCACCAAAGAGGTTTCGTGGTGCCGGAAGGTCCGGACAAGCGGCCTCCCGGCGTGGGCCGGATGTTCGTACAACCGTCGGTCGAGACCACCGCGGGTACGCACCTTCGCCTCGACGACGTTCTCGGCCCGTGGTTCGCAGTGATCGGATTCGAGTGCGATCCGCTGGCCGAGCTCAGCGACACCGAACTCACCGTGGTGAGAACCTTCAAGCCGCACATCGTCAAGATCATCGAATCCCGAGCCGGCCAGCGATGGCGGCGGCAGCGGTGTGCCGATCCGGACACCATCGTGGTCGAAGACGTGCACAACCAGCTGCGCCCATGGTTTCAAGCCCGTGGTCGCAACGTCGTGCTCGTCCGGCCCGACCGCTACGTGGCCGCGATGACCACGCCGGACGCGCTCGGCTCCGCGGTCACGAACCTCGCCGGGCAGTTCAGCGCATCAGGAACCGACCGGCGGGGATGAGAGTCTGCCATCTGGTGACCTGTTCGCCTGCGTCGTCGAACAGACCCACCGGTTCGGCAGCGACGTGGTGAGCGAGTTGGAAGGGAGTGGCAATCCCGGCGAGCCCCTGTCCGGCGGCGCCCAGCACACGAGCGCCGCTGCGGTTGACACATGAACCGTCCTGCCGCCAGTGAGACACACCCCAGCACGGTAAGGCAATGTAAGTGCCGCTTCAGTTTGGAACGTCCCCAACCGCCGAAATTGGGCAGCCCGTACAGCAGACGACCGCTCTCAACAACGACCCACACGCAGACCGTAGAGCGGCCTGGGCCGGATTCATCGGGTACGCCTGACCTCATCACCGGCGCAGGTACGGCCCCTGTCATCCTCGCCAGCGACCTGCCCGGTTTCCCCGACATGTGGATGCCGCTCGACCGGATCCTCGACGAGGCAGTACACGCCGCCGACCCTGTCCAGCTGATGCGCGTGTTCGGGCTCGGCGCCAGCGCCTCGGTTCGGTACGTCCGCGCAGCACATCCTGAGAAGTTCCATCGCGATCCGGCAAGCCCGTGAGTCTGGTTTGGACGAAATCACCTCGCTGCGCTTCCCGAACTGTTCTCAGTGCTCGTTGCGCGGAGTGCGGTGGTGGGTCCGTCAGGTTGCTGGCAATCGCACGACATGCCGGAGCTGGACGCGCGCGCCGGGCCCTTCTCCTATAGCGCCGATCACGGAGCGATCACCCGAACGAGCCCGATCCGCTGGCGGGTTCCAGCGGCAGCCACACCCGCGAGAACGGGCAGCACCGGAGCACGAGCGACCGCGTCGGCACGCTACGTCCGCTCGCAGACATCGACCACGACCGAGCCGGCCCGAGGGATCGCTCTTCGCCCAACGGGGCTTCGACGACGTGAAGGTCAGCGAGATCGCGGCGCACGCGGGGGTCACGTCACGGACGTTCTTCCGGTACTTCCCGTCGAAGGAAACCGTGATCCTCGACATCTGGGACCAGACGAACGCACGTCTCATGGAGTTGATCGAGACGGTGGGGCAACCTGAGGCCGAGGTGCTGCCGACGCTCACCGAAGCCGTCGTGACCTGGTGTCGCGAGTACGGGGACCTCTTCCCCGCCCTGGCTCCGATGGCTGAGCAGTCCGAGGCCCTCATGGCGGCTGTCATCCTCCGCACTGTCGTCTGGGAGGACCATCTCGCGGACGCGCTGCGTGTGCGGTACCCAGAACTCGACGAGATGGACGCCAAGGTGTGGAGTTCCACGACGATGGCCCTGCTCCGCCTCTTCCAACGCAACGCCGCCACCCACGGCCTCAGCTACGCGATGGCCGCCCAGGACGTCTTCGACCGGCTCGCCGCCCTGACGTCGAAGAGCTCGTCGCATCGGATCACAGGCGCCTCCCGTCGCCCCAGCGGCATCGCCTGACGCCTCGGCTCTGGGCTCAGCCCTCCGTCCAGGAGGTCGCCCGATCAGAGCTTTGCCCCTGTGCGCAGCCCTGAGGAATGCGGTGCGACCTTCCTCGGCAAGGATCATCGTCGGTGCCGAGATCCAGGCCTGCCGCGGCGCTCTTACCCACGTACCCACGGCCAGGTCGCCGTCCATGGGTCAGCGCGATCCGGCGGTCTGTCACCACAGCCGCCGCGACGGCGATCCCAGCTCCGACGGCGGCGCTCCTGCTTGCGGCCCAGGCTGCGACATGGTCATCCGCGGCGGCGAGAACATCTACCCCCGCGAGATCGAGGAATTCCTCCACACCCACCCCGACATCGTCGACGCCCAGGTCATCGGCGTCCCGGACCTCAAGTACGGCAAAGAACTCTGCGCGTGGGTCAAACTCCGCGACGGCGCCGGCGAGGTGACGGCCGAGAGCCTGCGGGCCTTCGCCACCGGGAAACTCGCCTACCACAAGATCCCGCGGTACGTCCTGGTCGTCGACGAGTTCCCGATGACCAGGACCGGCAAGATCCGCAAGATCGAGATGCGGCAGAAATCCGTGCAGCTCCTCGATCTGGGCGAAGCCGCCGCGGTCCGGCACGCCTGACGTGGACTTCGGCACCACCTCAGGGTGCTCTCACCCCGCAGCGCCGACCAACCGATCTGGGGTTGCCACGCCCCTGGGGAGTGGACGCCGCCGCGCCGGCCAAAGCCCTGGGCCGCGGCTGATCCCGACCTCCCCAGCCGGCTGAGCACCTGCCTCGCATCTCACCGGCTCTCACGGTTCACGCGAGTGGGCCGACTGCGGCCATGGCCCGGTCAAGGGCCTCGTGCAACGGCCCACCGCCGGTCGCGGCAGAGGCGTTCGCCGCGGTAAGGCAGGCAAATGCCGCGCCCACCAGCGCGAGCGGAGCCGGATCCGCGTCGTCCCAGCCGCGGCCCGCTTCGCGGGCTCGTTCCCGGGCGGCGTCGGCGATGCGAGACTGGTTGCCGAGCATCCGGTCCAGGTACGCCGCGCGCAGTGACGCCGAACCGTTGATCACCCGCTGAAGCTCCGCCGCGCCGGCGGCCTGCACCGGATCCGTCATGTAGTCGACGACGTCGTCGAACATCCGCCGCAGTGACGTCCACAGCGGCTCGTCGAGCGGCCGGGCGCGCAGGGCGTCGACGAACTGTTCCCCCAGGCGTTCGTGCTTGCCGAGGATCACGTCTTCCTTGCTGCCGAAGTAGCGGAAGAAGCTGCGCTTGGACATCCCGGCCGCCGCGGCGATCTCGTCCACCGTCGTCGCCTCGTAGCCGTGCTCGAGGAACAGCGCCAGGGCCGTGTCGAGCAGCTGCTGGCGCACGGCCAGGCGGGTGCGCTCCCGCAGCGACGGTGACTCCACTTCCCAAGGCTAACATCACGCGCCATGCTTGACACCGAGTGACAGATTCGGCGTACGGTGACGTCAGCCATCAAGGAGGCATTTATGACCAAGATCTGGTTCATCACCGGCGCGGGACGCGGGTTCGGCAAGGAGTTCGCCAGGGCGGCACTGGGCCGCGGCGACAAGGTGGCCGCGACCGCACGGAAGCTCGGCGACGTCGACGACCTCGTCGAGGAGTTCGGCGACGCCGTCCTGCCACTCCAGCTCGACGTCACCGACCGCGCCGGCGTCTTCGCCGCGGCCGAGCAGGCCGGCGTCCACTTCGGACGCCTCGACGTCGTGGTCAACAACGCCGGCTACGGCCTCTTCGGCGCCATCGAAGAGATCACCGAGCAGCAGTTGCGCGACCAGCTCGAGGTCAACCTGTTCGGCGTCCTGCACGTCACCCAGGCCGTCCTTCCGCTGCTGCGCAAGCAAGGCAGCGGCCACATCGTGCAGATCTCCACCGTCGGCGGTGTCGCCGCGTTCCCCAACCTCGGCGGCTACCACGCCTCCAAGTGGGCCCTCGAGGGCCTGAGCGAATCACTCGCCCAGGAGGTCGCGCCGTTCGGCATCAAAGTCACCCTCGTCGAACCCGGCGGCTTCGCCACCGACTGGTCCGGCTCCAGCGCGGTGCGCGCCGAACCGTAGCCCCAGTACGACCCGATCCGCCAGGCCATGGCCGAACGCGGCAAGCAGACGCCGCCAGAGCTGATCGGCGATCCGGCCGCCACCGGACCTGCCTTGCTGGACGTCGTCGACGCGGAACAGCCGCCCCTGCGGGTCTTCTTCGGCACGATGCCCACCATGATCGTCCCAGGCCTCTACCAGTCCCGGTTGGACACCTGGGAGCAGTGGAAGCACGTCGCCATTGCCGCCAACGGCCATTGATTTCCACTGCCGTCGACACTCCTCGCCGGTGGTCGCGCAGCTGGCGGCCACCCGCGAGCGGCCGAGACCGGCGCACGCGAGATCCGTGCCGACCGGCGCGGGACCCGAGACTCACCGCCGCGCACGCGACGCCACGCCGTTCGTGCGGTTCTCCTGACGGTGTGGCGCCGAATCAGCGAACAAGGCAGGTGCTAACCTCGGCGCTAGCACGTGCAAGCGACCAGGAGAGGTGGACGTGGCGGCGAAAGCGGGCAAGCGCGTGACAGCTGCGGACGTCGCGCGGTCGCTCGGCCTTTCCCGGGCAACGGTGGGGTTCGTGCTCAACGGGACGACTGAGCAACGGATCTCCGAGGCGACCCGCGACCGCGTCCTCGCCGAGGCGGCACGTCTGGGGTACCGGCCGCACACTGCCGCGCAGGCACTCCGGCGCGGCAGCAGCAAGCTGGTCCTGCTGATCATCCCCGACTGGCCGGTGGGCTTCAGCATCAGCGAGTGCGTCGAGGAGGCCTCGCACGCACTGGAGGCGGAAGGGTACTCACTCGTCACCCAGACCCATCACCCCGTGGGGACGGCCCGCCCGCTCTGGGAGCTCCTCGATCCGGAAGTGGTCGTGGGATTCGCGCCGTTCAACCAGGACGAACTGGCGGCGATGCGGGGCTGTGGCATCACGAAGATCATCCCGGGACCTGGGCACAGCGCGTCACCGCCGGACCCGCTCGGCCTCCACGACGGTCCTCGTCTGCAGGTCGAGCACCTCCACACACGCGGGCACGAGCGCCTCGGCTTCGCCGCAACGAGCGATCCGCGTCTGTCCACCCTGGTCGAGTCGCGCCTGACAGCTGCCCGGGAAGCCGTCGCATCCCTCGGACTGCCGCCGCTGGTCGTCCGCTCGGTCGACGCCCCGGACACAGCCGGACAGGCTGTGCACGACTGGCTGCAGGCGAACATCACGGGCGTGGTCGCGTACAACGACGACAGCGCCGCCAGGACGATCAGGGCCGCCGTTCGCGCGGGCCACGAGGTTCCCGCCGACCTCGCCGTCATCGGGCACGACGACAACCCATACGCCGCACTGTTCCTCCCCTCGATCTCCAGCATCCGGATCGACTACGCCGGCCTCGGACGACACCTGGCCACGCTGGCACTGCAGGCGGCCACCGGGCGACCGCTGCCCACCGACGGTGTCGACGCCGCGACAGCCGTGGTCGCCCGCGAGTCCACCGAGTCCTGACTGATCACTCGCAGACTTCTCGGTCCGCGCACACCTTCGACCCACTGATCCACGCCCGCCTGCCCAGACGTGGATGTCCGGCGACGAGGAGAAGACTCCGGTTCCTCGGCCGGAACCGTGGTCGAGCACGACGGTTCCCGTAGCACCGATGCCGACTGCCACCGTCTCCGCGTGCGGCGCGACCCCCGATGGGCGTCTGCTCCGACATCTCGAGGCAAGGGCGTGAGGACGGCCCCGATGCGTCCGGAGTAGACGGATCCGTGCGCGTGCCCGCCAGCCTGCTCGTACACCGGGCAGACGGTGATGCAGGCGGAACACCGGCTACAGCACAACCCCTGGCGGCCGACCTCGTCGGCCAACAGACAGGTGCGGCCGTTGTCGAGCAGGATCACGTGCACCTCCCGCGACCCGTCGCGCCGGGCCACGTCCGCCGAGTCAGGCACGTCGGCCGATCTCCCACCGCGTTTGAAACGTTTTAACATGAATGATGCTTGCACGTGCTAGCTGAACGGGGCTACCGTCACCGTCACAATTCGCTAGCACGTGCTAACAGCCTTGGCCTCGCCTTTCGGACAACGGAGTCTGCCATGATCGACAGCCAAGCGTCCGCCGTCCCGCAGCCTCCGGGGACAACCCCGCTCGAGCCCTCGCCGGGCGCGGAGCTGCCCAAGGTCTCCGCCCGTTACATCTGGTTGATGGTGCTCGCCCAGTTCGGCGTGTTCACGGCGTTCATCACGCCCCTGGCGATCTCGCTGTCGGTCCGCGTCGCCGCACTCGCACCAGGACACGAGCAGTACCTCGGCTACATCACGGGTGCCGGCGCCGCCGCCGTCGTGGTCGCGGGGCCACTGCTGGGAGTGCTCAGTGACCGCACCCGCACCCGGCTGGGCCGCCGCCGACCGTTCATGATCGTCGGCACGCTCGTCGGCATCGTGTCGTTGGCGGTGATGGCGACCGCCCCCAGCGTGCTCCTGCTCGGGGCCGGCTGGGTCCTGGCCCAGCTCAGCTGGGGCCAGGCCCTCGGCGCCCTGACGAACTCGCAGGCCGACCGCCTGCCGGAGTCCCAGCGCGGCAAGGTCGCCGGTCTCGCGGGGTTCGGCACCCTCGTCGCACCGGTGCTCGGCGTCACGCTCGCCGGCGGTTTCGTGGGTGATCCACTCCTGCTGTTCCTGGTACCCGGTGTGATCGGTGCCGTTCTGGTGATGCTCTTCGTGTTCCTGGTGCACGAGCCGGACAGCCGCGGGATGACGTTCAGCGACCCGCTGACGATCCGCACTCTCGGCCGCAAGTACGTGTTCGACCCGCGCAGGTACCCGGACTACTCCTGGGCCTGGGTCAGCCGCTTCCTGTTCTACTTCGGTCTGACGCTCAACACGACGTTCATCGCGTTCTTCCTCGCTTCTCGCCTGGGGGTCGGGGTGCAGGAGGTGGCCGGCACCATGGCCGCCCTGTCCGGGCTCGGCGTGCTCGCCACCTCCGCGGGAGCGCTGAGCGGAGGTTTTCTCTCGGACCGGTTGCGCAGGCGCCGCGTGTTCGTGCTCGTCGCGGGGATCATCTACGCGCTCGGCGCGGTCGTGATGGCGCTCTCCTCCACTCTCCCCCTGCTGTTCGCCGGATCGCTCATCACATCGATCGCACTCGGCATGTTCTCCGCGGTCGACCAGGCGCTGGTACTGGACGTCCTGCCGGAGCGGGAGAGCGAGGCCGGCCGGTTCATGGGCATCATCGGCTTCGCGACCAGCGTCCCCCAATCAGTCGCTCCCCTTGTCGCACCGGCGTTCCTGGCCATCGGCGCGACCGCCACCGAGAAGAACTACAGCCTGCTGTTCTTCGTCGCCGCCGCCTGCACCGTCCTGAGTGGACTCATGGTGCTGCGCGTCAAGTCCGTCCGCTGAGGAGATCACCGTGTCACACACCTGGCAGGCCAGGTTCATCACCGCGGGCAGGTCCTGGACCGAGCCCGGCGAGCCGGCGGCGTACTTCCGGCGCGCGTTCACCGTCGGCGAGGCTCCCCGCCGAGCAACGTTGCACGTCACCGCGATCGGCCTGGTCGAGGCCCACCTCAACGGCGCGCGCGTGGGTGACGACGTGCTGACGCCCGGCTGGACGGCCTACCGCCACCGGCTGGCGGTGAGCAGCTACGACGTCACCGGCCAGATCGTGTCCGGGGCCAACACCATCGGAGCGGTTGTCGGTGAGGGGTGGGCGATCGGCCGGATCGGCTACGAGGGAAGGCGCAACCACTACGCCGACCGCCTGGGGCTGTTCCTGCAGCTCGACCTGGAGTACGACGACCGTGTCGAGGTCATCGGCACGGACGAGTCGTTCACCACCGGAACCGGATCCGTGCTCGCCAACAGCCTGTACGACGGCGAAGAGCACGACGCGCGCCTCGAACCCGTCGGCTGGGACCTCCCCGGCTTCGACGACAGCGCGTGGGCACCGGCGGAGCCCTTCGACTGGGATCTCGCCACCCTCGTCACCACCGGCGCGCCGCCGATTCGCCGGACTCAGGAACTCGCGCCGGTCTCGATTCGGCAGAACCGCGGCGGAAAGCCGATCGTCGACTTCGGGCAGAACATCTCGGGCTGGGTCAGGCTGAAGGTGCGCGGGCAGGCCGGGCAGACCGTGACGCTGCGCCACGCGGAGGTCTTGGTCGACGGCGAACTGAACACCGAGACCCTGCGCACGGCCGCGGCGACGGACCGGTACACGTTGCGCGGCGACGGCGAGGAGACGTGGGAACCGAGGTTCACCTTCCACGGCTTCCGGTTCGTCGAGGTCGACGGCTATCCGGGCACGCTGACCGCCGACGACATCACCGCGGTCGTCGTGCACAGCGACATGACCCGCACCGGCTGGTTCGAGTGCTCCAACGAGCTGCTCAACCAGCTGCACGCCAACGTCGTGTGGTCCATGCGGGGCAACTTCGTCGGCGTCCCCACCGACTGCCCGCAACGCGACGAACGCCTGGGCTGGACCGGGGACCTCAACGCCTTCGGCCCCACCGCGGCGTTCCTCTACGACGTGCGCGGAGTTCTCGGTTCCTGGCTGGCCGATCTCGCGGCCGAGCACCGGGAGAAGGGCTACGTCCCCTGGGTGGTGCCTGACGTGCTGTCGACGCCGTGCTCCCCCACCGCGCTGTGGAGCGATGTCGCGGTCAGCCTGCCGTGGACCCTCTACACCGAGTACGGCGACGTCGAGATCCTGCGGCGCAGCTACGAGTCCATGTCCGCGTTCGTCCGGGACGTCGAGACCCGGCTGAGCGAGAACGGCTTGTGGGATCGAGGTTTCCAGTTCGGCGACTGGCTCGACCCCGACGCGCCGATGGACAACCCGGCCGGAGGGAAGACCGACCGTCATCTCGTGGCGTCGGCCTTCCTGTGCCGGACCACCGCGGAGATCACGAAGGCCGCACGGCTGCTGGGCGAAACCAGCGACGCCGAGCGCTTCGCGGCACTCGCTGATCGGGTGCGGACCGCTTTCCGCCACGAGTACGTCACCCCGTCCGGCCGCTTGGCCAACGAGTCCGCCACGGCGCTCGCCCTCGCGATCTGCTTCGACATCCTCGACGAGGAACAAGAGGTCAGGGCGGGTGAGCAACTGGCGGGGCTGGTCGCCAAGGCCGGCTACCGGATCTCCACCGGTTTCGCCGGGACCCCGTTCGTCACCGAGGCGCTGGGCCGGACCGGGCATCTGGACGCGGCCTACCTCCTGCTGCTGGAGACCGGTTGCCCGTCGTTCCTCTACCCGGTCGCCATGGGAGCGACCACGATCTGGGAACGCTGGGACTCGATCCGGCCGGACGGCACGATCAACCCGTCCGGCATGACCTCGCTCAACCACTACGCGCTCGGCGCCGTCGCCGACTGGCTGCACAAGGTGGTCGGCGGCCTGTCCCCCGCCGAACCCGGCTACTCCAGGATGCGCATCGCACCGCAGCCGGGCGGCGATCTGACCCACGCGACCGTCACCCACGACACAGTGCACGGACCCGCGTCCGTCGCCTGGCGCATCAGCGAAAACCGGCTGCGCCTCGACGTGAGGATTCCGGCAGGCACCACCGCGACCGTCGTGCTCCCGCTCCACCCGGACGGCCTCGTCGTCGAAATCGAGGCCGGTGAGCACAGCTGGCAGTACGACATCGCCGGCTCAGCTCCTGCGGAGTACACAATGGACACACCGCTGCGGGCACTCGCCCAGGACCTCAAGGTGTGGCGTGCCGTCACCGAGGCGTTCGGCAAGCACTTCCCCGGCATTCCCCTCGACGCCTCGGCTCCGGAGGCGGCGAGCATCTCGCTCAACATCGTTCTCGAACACGTTCCCGGCGCTTCGCCGGAACTCGCGAACGACCTCATGGCCGCCGTCGGCCAGGAAGGACACCGGTAATGCCGCAACACGATCCCGCCGACCTCACGCTGGAGCAGAAGGCGTCGCTGCTGTCCGGGCACAACTTCTGGAGCACCAAAGCGATCGATGCCGCCGGCGTGCCGTCGATGGTCCTGGTCGACGGACCGCACGGACTGCGTCACCAGGACGCCGAAGCCGACCACCTGGGCGTGCACAGCAGCCGGCCCGCGACCTGCTTTCCCACCGCGGCCGCCGTCGGCAGCAGCTGGGACCCCGAGGTGGCCGCGGAGGTCGGTGCCGCCATCGGCCGCGAGGCCCGCGTCGCCGGCGTCACGGTCAACCTCGGTCCCGGGGTGAACATCAAGCGGTCACCGTTGTGCGGTCGCAACTTCGAGTACTACTCCGAGGACCCGCTGCTGAGCGGGGTCCTGGGGGTCGCGCACGTGCGCGGCCTCCAGGAGCAGGGTGTGGGCGCGTCGGTCAAGCACTTCGCCGCCAACAACCAGGAAACCGACCGGATGCGGGTGAGCGCGGACGTCGACGAACGCACGCTGCGCGAGATCTACTTCCCGGCGTTCGAGAAGGTCGTGACCGAAGCCCACCCGGCCACGGTCATGTGCTCCTACAACAAGGTCAACGGCGTCCTCGCGTCGCAGAACCGCTGGCTGCTCACCGACGTCCTGCGCGGCGAGTGGGGCTTCGACGGCGTGGTCGTCTCCGACTGGGGTGCGGTGGCAGACCGGGTCGCGGCGCTCGCCGCCGGACTGGACCTGGAGATGCCGGGCACCAACGGCATCTCCGACGCCGAGATCGTGGCCGCGGTGCGGCGCGGCGAGCTCGACGAGGCCGTCGTCGACCAGAGCGTGCGGCGGGTCGTCGAACTCTCCAAGCTGGCGGCTCCGGCGACCGGCGCAGTCGACGTCGACGCGCACCACGCGCTGGCGAAACGACTCGCCGCCGAATGCGCCGTGCTGCTCAAGAACGATCAGGCCGCGCTGCCCATCGCACCCGGCGCCGAGGTCGCGGTCATCGGCGAGTTCGCCGCGGAGGCACGGTTCCAGGGTGGCGGCAGCTCGCACGTGAACCCGACCCGCGTCGACACCCCGCTCGACGCGATCCGGGCACTGGGAACGTCTGTCAGTTACGCCCGCGACCTCGACGACAACGCGGTGGAGATCGCCCGCGACGCGGAGGTGACCGTCATCTTCGCCGGATTGAAGGAGATCGACGAATCCGAGGGATACGACCGCGAGACCATCGATCTGCCTGCCGACCAGGTGGACCTGATCCGTCGCGTCGCCGCGGTGAGCCGCCGGACCGTCGTCGTGCTGTCACACGGCGGGGTCGTCTCGCTCGAGGGCTGGCACGACGAGGTCGACGCGATCCTCGACTGTTGGCTGCTCGGCCAGGCCGGTGGCGCCGCGATCGCGGACCTGCTCTACGGGGTCGCCAACCCGTCCGGGCACCTCGCCGAGACCATCCCGGTCCGTCTTCAGGACAACCCGAGCTACTTCAACTTTCCCGGCGAACAGGGGCACGTCCGCTACGGCGAAGGCGTTCTGGTGGGCTACCGCTACTACGAGACCGCCGAGGTCGAGGTCCGGTACCCGTTCGGCCACGGCCTGTCCTACACCAGCTTCGAGACCGGCGGCCTCTCCGTCACGGCGACCGGTGACGACAGCGCACTCGTGTCGGTGACCGTCACCAACACCGGCCCCGTCGCCGGCAAACACGTCGTGCAGACCTACGTCGCGACCAGCGCCGGCCCCGTCCGCCGACCCACCCGTGAGCTCCGCGCGTTCACGAAGGTCGCGCTCGCGCCGGGAGAGTCGCGCACTGTCGAACTGGAGCTGGGCCGCCGCGCCTTCGCTTATTACGACATCGAGCTCAGCCGGTGGGTGGTCGCTCCCGGTGACTACACCGTCCAGATCGGAGAGAACGCCGCGGTCGTCGCCGCCGAGGAGCAGATCACCCTCGTCGGAGACGTGATCAGGCGCGAGCTGAGCCTCGACTCCCCGGTCCAGGACTGGTTCAGCCACCCGATCGTCGGCCCGGTCGTCATCCGCACGCTCCAAGAGGGGATGACCGCTGAGCAGGCGCAGCAAGCCGCGGAGAGCCCTGACCAGATGCGCATGGTCGCGTCGCTGCCGATGAAGCAGTTCACCCACTTCCTGGCCCAGAGCGGGATGCACCTGTCCCCGGACTCACTCGCCGACATGATCGAACTCAGCAAGAGCTGATCGCAGAAGGGAAACACAAGTGCAGCGATTCACCGGCAAGCGCGTCCTCGTCACCGGAGGTGCCTCCGGCATCGGCCAGGCGACTGTCCTGCGGCTGCTCGCCGAGGGTGCTCACGTAGTGGCCCTCGACGTGAACGAAGCTGGGCTCAAGGACACCGCCGAGCGCGCCGACACCGACCGTCTCACCACCGGCGTGCTGGACATCTCGAACGAGGACGCGGTCGGCAACGTCGTCCCGGACAGCGTGAGGTGTCTCGGCGGCCTGGACGTGCTCGTCAACGCGGCCGGCATGTTGCGAGGCGCTCACACGCACGAGTGCACGCTCGACATGTGGAACAGGATCATCGCGGTCAACCTCACCGGCACGTTCCTGGTCACCCGCGCCGCGTTGCCGGCTCTGCTCGAGACCGGCAACGGCGTGGTCGTCAACTTCAGCTCGACGTCCGCGTCCTTCGCCCACCCGTACATGGCGGCTTATTCCGCGAGCAAGGGCGGTATCCAGTCGTTCACGCACTGCATCGCCCAGGAGTACTCGAAGCAGGGCCTGCGGGCGGTGTGCGTCGCTCCCGGCAGCATCCGCAGTGGCATCACCGAGACGACGGTCCAGCACCTGCCGCAGGACGTCGACTGGCAGCTGTTCGGAAAGCTCCAGCCCGCGCTCGGCGAGGGGTTCGCGCCGCCGGAAGCCGTCGCCGGAGTCATCGCCATGCTCGCCTCCGAGGACGGCGCGTTCATCACCGGAACTGAGGTCCGCGTCGACGGCGGAACCCACCAGTAGCGGGGAAACCGATGCCCAGCAACACCTTCGACCAGATCGTCGGCTTGTTCGGAGATTCCGACGAACCAGTCGACCTCGCGACCGAACGCGCCAACGCCGCCACGGTCGGCGCCCTGTACCAAGGTGCCCCAGGCGTCGTCGACGAGCTCATGGCGGACGGCTCCTACTTGATGACCCCGGAGGAACCACGAGAGGATCTGGTGATCTTGCTCGTGCACGGCGGTGGGTTCCGGTCGGGCAACGCGGCGATGGTGCGCCGGCTCGCCGCCGCCCTCGCCTCGGGCACCCGCGCTCGCGTGGTCCTGCCCGAGTACCGGCTGGCTCCCGAGAACCCGTACCCGGCCGCGATCACCGACTGTCTCGAAGCCTTCGACCACGCCGCGACGCTGGCGCCGAACGTGGTGGTGATCGGCGAGTCCGCGGGCGCGAACCTCGCCGCGGCCGTGCTGCTGCAGCGCCGTGGGCAAGCCCTCGCGGGCGTGCTCCTCTGCGGCGTGTTCGACCTGCGGGAGGAGCGGTTCCACACGGGCAGCTGGGTTGAGCGCGCGGACACGGAGTACCTGCTCAAGGCACACCTCGGACCGCAGATGCGCATCGACTACCTGGGCACTCGTTCCGCGGATGACCCGCTGGTCTCGCCGGTGCTCGCCGACCTGCGCGGGTTGCCTCCACTGCTCATCCAGGTGTCGAGCGCCGAACGCCTGCTCGACGACTCGTTGAACCTGACCACCGCAGCCGCCCGTGCCGGCGTAGACGTCGAGCTCGACGTCTGGCCCCACATGTTCCACTGCTGGCAGATCGTCGCGGGGTTCCTCCCCGAAGCGACCGAGGCGGCGACCCGCATCGCGGCGTTCGTGAACCGCGTGGCCGAAGGACGTGTCGTCGACGGTGCGACCCTCTCCACCGGCCCGGTGATTCCGTGACCGCACCGACGCGGCTGCGTGCCGAACATCTATACAACCCGCTGGGCATCGACGTCGCCCGGCCGAGGTTGTCCTGGTGGCTGCACGCCGGTGCCACTGCGCAGGAGGCCTACCGGATCCGGACGGACGACTGGGATTCCGGGCGGCTGGACGGTGACCAGCACGTGCTGGTCCGGTACACCGGCCCGGCGCCGGGTTCCGGCGAGCGGGTGACCTGGCAGGTCAAGGTCTGGACCGACCTCGGTGAGAGCGACTGGTCGCAGCCCGCGCACTGGGAGACCGGGCTCGGTGCCGGGGACTGGACGGCCGCCTGGGTCGAACCTCACGAGCAGGAGCTTCCTGAGCCGGGGCATCGGCCCGCACACCTGTTCCGGCGCGATTTCCTGGTCGCACAACCCGTCGTCCGTGCACGGCTGTACGCCACAGCGCACGGCATCTACGAGGCGTTCCTCAACGGGGAGCGGGTCGGCGACCTGGAACTGACACCCGGCTACACCGCCTACCGAGATGTGCTGCACGTCCAGACCTACGACGTCACCGGCCTGCTGCGCGCGGGTGAGAACACGCTGGGCGCCATCGTGTCCGACGGCTGGTTCCGCGGCCGCACCGGCGCGATGCGAATCGCGAACTCGTTCGGCGACCGCACCGCCCTGTTGTGCCAGTTGCACGTTGTGCACGAGGACGGGTCCACGACCGTGCTGGGCACCGATTCCTCGTGGACGACCACACCGGCGTGGATCACGGCTGATCTCATGGACGGCCAGACAACAGACCTGCGGCGGGCGATGCCCGGTTGGTCTGCTCCCGGCTACCCGGACGAGTCCTGGCCCAAGGCCGCGGTCGTGAGCGGCGGGATCTACGACGACTTCGCCCGGCTCACCGCATCGCCGGCGCCGCCCGTACGGCGTATCGAGGAACTGACGCCGGTGTCGGTCACCGAGCTGCCATCGGGACGGCAGGTCATCGACCTCGGGCAGAACATCAACGGCTGGCTGAAGCTCGACGTTCCCGCCGGAGACCAGCTCCTCCTCACCCACGGCGAAGCGCTCGGCCCGGACGGTGACGTGACCGTCGATCATCTGCGCGGTGTCGACTGGCAGACGAGTGAACCGCTCTCGGCCGGTCAGGTCGACCAGGTGACCTCCGGCGGACAGGCGAACGAGGTGTTCGAGCCGCGGCACACCACACACGGATTCCAGTACGTCAGCGTGCAAGGCGCGTCGCGTCCGCTCACACCGGACGACGCGCGGGGCGTCGTCGTGCACACAGACCTCCGCCGCACCGGCCGGTTCCGTTGCAGCGACGAACGGATCAACAAGCTGCACGAGGCCGCGGTGTGGAGCTTCCGCGACAACGCCTGCGACATCCCGACCGATTGCCCTCAACGCGAGCGGGCCGGCTGGACCGGCGACTGGATGCTGTACGTGCCTACAGCCGCTTTCCTCTACGACGTAGCGGGATTCTCGGTCAAATGGCTGCGCGACCTCGCGGTCGACCAGTGGGACAACGGCTGCCTCACCAACTTCGCACCCGACCCGGGCGGACGCGCCGTCCAGCACCTGCCACCGGAGATCCTGGACCAGTTCGCCGGCTCCTCTGGGTGGGGCGACGCGTCGGTGGTCGTGCCGTGGGAGCTGTACCTCGTCTACGACGACCTCGCCGTGCTCGAGGAGTTCCGGCCGATGATGACCCGCTGGGTCGACTTCGCCGCCGAACGCGCCCGCACCCGAAGTCACCCGAGCCGCACGGCCCACGCGCCACACCACGAATTCGTCTGGGACGGCGGCTTCCACTGGGGCGAATGGTGCGAGCCGGACGTCGACGAGGAGGCCTTCCGCACCGCGGACCACGGCGCGGTGGCAACCGCGTACCTGTACCGCTCGGCATCGCTGCTGTCCCAGATCTGCGGTCTCACCGGACACAACGAGGATGCCGGCCGCTACTCGCTTCTCGCGACGAACGTGCTCAACGCCTGGCGCACGGAGTTCATCGCCGATGACGGCTCGCTGATCCCTGAGACACAAGCAACGTACGTGCGGGCGCTCGCCTTCGGTCTGGTGCCGGCGGAGCTGCGCGCTGCCACGGCAGAACGGCTCGTCCGGCTGATCCGACAGGCGAACACCCATCTGGGTACCGGATTCCTGGCGACGCCGTACCTGCTGCCCGTGCTCGCGGACACAGGGCACCTCGACGTGGCCTACGAGTTGCTGTTCCAGGACACCGCGCCGTCGTGGCTGACCATGATCGACTGCGGAGCGACGACGATCTGGGAACACTGGGACGGCCTCGACGAACACGGCACCCCGCACGCCTCGCTCAACCACTACAGCAAGGGCGCGGTCGTCTCGTTCCTGCACCGCCACACCGCGGGAATCCGGCTGCGCGAGGACTCACCGGGATACCGCCACTTCGAGGTGCGTCCACAGCCGGGCGGCGATCTCATCTGGGCGGAGGCCGACCTCGACTCCGTGCACGGACGCATCTCGACACACTGGCGAATCGCGGACGGCAGGTTTCACCTGTCCGTAATCGTTCCGCCGGGAACGACGGCGACCGTGACGATGCCGGACGGGCGAACCTTCACCGCGAACCCCGGCACCCATTTGTGGAGTTGCGACGCAAAGGCCTGACGGATGGCGGCTATGCCTACGGGTGTCTGCGGAACCCGCGCGGCCACCCGTCGGTGAGGACCGACCTGCAGCACCTAGGAACCAAAAAAGAATCAATCCTGCGCCTTCGCGTCAGGTGCTTCAGGAAGGTGGCGTGCCGGAATGGTTGCGGGGTGCCAAACCCCGGTCTAACCGCCTGATCTGCCCATCAGGCCCCTGCAGGTTCGTACTCGTTGATCAGCTGCGCAAGATCAGCGGTATCACGGTGGCCCTGCCAACGTTCCCACCGCCCTGCGAAAACCACTCGTGGACCTAACGCAAAAGAGCCGATCGAGATGTCAATGCAGCTTCCAACGAAACATTCAGCCGAATTACTTGGATTCGCCCTCTAATTTAGCGGCGAGCTATCCATAGCCACATGAACACGCGAATGTCGCACGCTTGCCACACGTACGGGCTCACGCCCCCTCGGACACCAGCAGCGGGGAAGTTTCCCCGGTTTCAGCAAGGCAGTCGAACCAGGGTTCCTGGCAAACGGAGCCCTGGTTTTCGTGCGCTCGGGCACCTTCCTCGCAGGGCGAGGTGAGGCCCATGTCTGAGCCGATCATCCGGACTTTCGGCCTCTCCGCGATCGCATCTCCGCCTCCACTTGAACGTGAGGGCAAGGCAGCCGGCGAAATCCGGCCTGTTCTCGTCGGCAACCTCGCAAGTCCCACACCGCCGAGTTCCTCGCTCTCGTTCGAGCTCGCCAGGATCGAAGACCCACAGCCGTGTCACCGGCCTGTCAGTCCTGTGCGAATTGCGGTGGTCCCCAGGTACCGAGCTCGATTTCGTGCTGTGCGACTCGACGGTGGCTGTCCTGGGGACCAGGGCTGTCGTTGTCCGGAAGGATTAAATTCAGTTAACACTGAAACTACTGTAGATGTCACCCTGGACATCAACTTGCCTGGCGCCCTCCGCGACTGCGGACAGCCAAAGGGTGGTCACCAGGTGGACATTGCCTGCCCGATCGCGCGAGGCGGACGCCCGTTTGGAGGTATCCCCCTACAGGCCTCTCCCTTGGAGTCTTTCCAAGCGGTACCAAGGAAGTCGCAGAGTGTGCTCCGTGCGCACCAAGGCGAGAGGATCACGTGTCCAAACAGCTTGGCCATCCTCCGGCGCTCGACGACAGCGCCGGAGCACCACACAACGACCTCCGCGAGGCCGACGCGCACTTCCGACAGTGGATGCACGAAAACCTCAGCCACGCAGCAGACCACTTCGGACTTGCCGTTGCCGGACAAGCTCGACTCGGCTGGTTCGATCGGTCGATCAGCGCGCGGGTGCAAGCAGACGACCGGCAGCTTTGGCTTCGAGTGGTGTCCGAGGACAAGCAGTGGACCGGCGACCACCTCTGGACCGGTAACCTCGACGCGAACGTGTTCGCCAACCTGTCCAAGACCCAGGTTCTCGACGTCTACGAGTGGGAGGAATGGCGGCAGCAGCGTGCTGAGTTGATGACCTTGGTTCCAGGTTCACCCTGCTCCCCCACCGACAGGTTGACCCACGCCGTTGAACTTCCCGACGAGTGGTGGACGCAGCTCCGCAGAACCATCCACGTGGTCGCGGCAACGCCTACCGACCGCGTCAACGCCGATCAGGCTCTGGTCACCGGCAGGATCCAGCAGTACTTCGGGAACTCGGTGAACCCTGTTGTCCGCCAGTGGGAAACCGTGCACGGCGACCTGCACTGGGCGAACCTGACGGGACCGGACTTCGGCCTGCTGGACTGGAAGTCATGGGGCCGCGGTCCAGCCGGGACAGACGCGGCCACACTGTTCTGCTACAGCCTTCTCGTGCCGGAGGCCGCTGACCGAGTGCGGAACACCTTCGCTCGGGTACTCGACACCGATGCAGGACATCTCGCCCTGCTCTACGTCACAGCCCGGCTGCTGCACCGAATCGACGGGGGCGGCCATCCGGACCTGGCCGCACCGCTGAGGAAGCTCGTCGAGACCTTCTGAGCTGCCGTCAGACTGCCTCGTCGAGTGGCCACAGCGCCTCCCCGAGGCGGGCGATGAGGGCCTTCGACTCCTCCGAGTCCAAACTGGACTCGCTCAGCGCACGTACAGTCGTCGCGTAGCCATCCAGTGAGGCTTCATCCTCGATGAACGCAGTGGAGTTCTCGCACTCCACGCACACAACGGGTTCGTACTTCTCAAAGGTCAGGCGCGTGAACGGCATGTCCATGCCGGCGTGCGCGCCGATCTTCGCCGGCATGATCCGGATGACGATGTTCGGCCGGACCGCCCTGCGCAACAGGTGATGGAGTTGCTCCCGGCGCACGTCAGATCCACCCACCGGAAGAGACAGCGCCACCTCGTGGATGTAGAACGTACAGATCAGCCCGCGACGGCGGAGATGTTCCTGCATCTTCAGCCGCGCCTCGACACGTGCTTCCACCTCGTCCTGGGGAATGTTGGGCGAAGCCGACATTGCCGCACGCATGTACGCGGGTGTCTGCAGCAGTTCCGGCAACGCAAGCCCTCGCCAGCTGATCAGCGTCTTGGCCGCAGCGATGCTCTCCACGAGGGTGCGGTGGTGAACAGGCGGACGAGTTCCGTGCACTTGCAACCAGCTCTTGACGTGCGCCACCGGGAGCAACGACAGGAGATGGGCACATTCAGCGGGACCGACCCCGCAGATGCCCAGCAACAGGCCCAGCTCCACAGCACTGGTGCCGCCCTTGCCGTTGAGCAGGTCCGAGAGCTTGGCCGGGTCCCAGTCGAGCCGCTCAGCGAGCGCCTGCGAGGAGCTGAAGTCCGTGCGTGCGATTGCCATTCGAAGCCCATTGCCGAGCTCACGGCCCCGTACAGTGGAAGATCGTTTCGGCATCGCGTGCTTTCCCTGCTGTAGCTGGAGATCCATCCTGCCGGACGGACGCAGCCAACCTCGCGTGCGATGGTTCGCACCAGCCCACGAATCTCGCGTTGATCTAGCGCGGATCTCACGTCCGCAGGCCTCTAGCTGCGGTGACGACCGACGGGTCCACGATCGGGTGGTTGCCCCGGCCGAGAACGCCGCCGCTGTTCTGGCTAGGGTGCCGCGAGTGACCACATCGGAGTCCGCGGACAACGTGTTGCCGCCTGTCGACCAGTACGTGGCCGGGCTGGCCCGCAAGCGCATGGCCGCCGGGGTGTTGTTTCGCGACAAGGCGGGCAGGGTGCTGTTGCTGGAGCCGTCCTACAAGCCGAACTGGGAGATTCCCGGCGGAGCGGTGGATGCGGACGAGTCGCCGTGGGCGACAGCGACTCGTGAGCTTGCCGAGGAACTGGGGTGGGAACGCCCGCTGGGCCGGCTGCTCGTGGTGGACTACGTGCGGCCCCAAGACTCCCGGCCCGAGGGCGTGGTGTTCGTCTTCGACGGCGGTGTGCTGGACGAAACCGACCTGGTCGGCATGGTGTTCACGGACGGCGAGATCCTCTCCGCCGGCTTCCACAGCCTGGACGAAGCCCGGAACAAGGTAAAGCCACTGCTGGCGGACCGTCTGGCTGTCGCGTTGCAGGCGGCTGAGCAGGGCGCGACAGCGCTGTGCGAGCAGGGACGGCGAGTCGCATAGTCGGGGCTCACCGTCCCTGCTGCTCGATCAGGCGCTTAATGCGACCGAGTCCGGTTGATCCCGCTGCGTGGGAACCGCGGTCATGCCGCCAGCAGCGTCCCTTGTGGTCGCGTGCTGCTTACCCGCTGTCCGGTACAGACTGTCGTGGATGCCGTCGGCGTAGAGCAGTCCGCTCAGGTCCCGCCGGGTCTTGGCAGTCTGGCAGTCGGCCCGGAACCCGGACGCGCGGAGCAGGAGCGCGAGTTCCGCGGCAGCGGAGTTGGCGGTGTCGATGCCATGAGCCTTCGTCGCCGCGCCCCACAGCTCCGCATCAGCGTGTCCGCCGCCCGCCAGCTGGGAGACCATGACAGCGCCCAGTAGCGCTGTCGCGAGCTGGACGTGCGTGCGGCCGAGGGTGATCAGCGCCGAGTCACGCAGCCGGCGAACGTCGCCGGTGGCCTTCCGGTCGGAAAGCCGGGCGGTCACAGTGTCGAAGACCAGCGGAACGCGAGTGGGGCAGAGGCTGGTTCGGTGTCTTGCTCGTGAGATTGTCCGGTTTGGGACTGTTCAGGCCGCGTGGCGCGGAAACGTCGTCGGAGGGTGGGAAGTCCTCCGAGTGCCATGGCGAGGCAGAGCCAGGCGAACCAGTCGCCGAGGTGGGTGTAGGGGGTAGCGCCGGGTCCTGTGGGTAGGTCGGCGACGATCGTGGTGAACGAGCCCGGTCCGCCGGTGTGTGCGTCGGCGAGTACGCGGCCGTGGCCGTCGGAGATCATCAGTGTGCCGGTGCGGCCGGACCACACGATCGGCTGCCCGTTCTCCACGCCCCGCAGCAACGCCATCCTGCTGTGCTGCCAGCCGTTGTCGTCCTCGTCGGAGGCAGGGACCAGGAGCAGTTGGGCGCCAGCTGCCGCGTAGTCCCTGGTCGGGTTGGCGAGGTTGAGGTCGAGGCAGATCTCGACACCGGCGCGTACTCCGGCGATCGGAGCGAAGATCAACTCGTGGCCGGGTGGACTAACCGTGTCGTGGTGCTTGAGGTAGACGACGGGGTCGCCGCCGCGGGCGAGGAAGATCAGCGCGTAGTTGTACTTGACGTCGCGGTCCCAGTGAGCGAAGCCGATCACGATGTCGATTCCGCGTTGCCTTGCGACCCGCGACATCGGTTCGACAAGGACAGCGGGCAGTGCCTCGGTGGAGCGGAACGACTGCTCGGGCAGCACGACGGTGCCCACCCCGTTGGGCAGGCCAGCGATCTGGTCCGCATACGCGGCCACAAGGTCCCGGCCCGCCGGTGTGGCGAGGTCGGGGGCCCACACCCGCTGGTTGCTCGCGACCGCGGCCACCCGCTGAACAGGGCCCTGCTCGCCGGAGAGCCGAAGCGCACCACCGCCCAGCGCCACCGCGAGCACGACTCCGGCGACAGCCCCGACACGCACCCGTGCCCAGGCGGGTACCGCGGGGGCCAGTAGCGCCGCGACCGCCGAGGGCACCAGCAGCACGATGAACTCGACGCCCCACATTCCCGTCACCGACGCGGTCTGCAGGAGCAGGGGCACGTCCCCCATGGTGTTGGCGAAGGTGCCCTCCAACCCCATCGGGTTGGACACGGACACCACGTAGAACAAGCCGGTCCACAGCGCCGGAGCCGTGATCGTGGCCAGCAGGACGCGCCTGCGCACCACCTGGAGGCGGAAACCCCAGACGGCGACCACGAAGATCAGCGAGCATCCGACGTCGATCATGATGCCCACCGGCCACATCGGCGTATCGTGCGAACGCAACTGAAGAACCCAGGTGTTCCCGGTGCCGAGCAGGTACGCGAAAAACGCCGCGCCGACGGCGGTCCAGCCAGGCACCCGTGGCGCCAGCAGGAGCACGGGCAGCGGGGCGAACCAGGTCAAGGCGGTGACCGGCGCGTACCCGGTGCCAAAGTAGAACAGCACCGCTGAGCACAGCAGCGCCGCGAGTACGGACAGTATCCGACGAACAGACCCGGTTCGGTCACGGTCGAAGTCCACGGACAGCCCTCTCGATAGTGCGTTTACACAGCGCACGGAAGTCCTGCTCGGACAGGTCGATGCGGCCGCCGTGGTACAGCTGGACCAGCCCCATGGCCGGCATGGTGATGGCCAGCGTGACTTCAAGGGGGTCGTCGGCTCGCAGTGCACCCTCCCGCATGCCCTGCTCGACGGTCTCGAACACCGGACCGAAGGTGGGAGTGCCGCCGGTGCGGAAATCATCGGGAAACCGCTTCGCCCCCTCGCGCCGCTCAGTGACCACGAACGCATACAGATTCGGCTTGCCAAGCGCGAAGTCCAGGAAGTCGTCCGCCAACCCGTCGAGACGACTCTCGAAGACGGCGGGATCGCCCCGCTTCCCCCAGTCCTGGCTCAACTCCGCGACCGCAGCGTCGGCCACCGTGCGCAGCAGCGCCTCACGATTCGGGTAGTGCCGGTACGTCGCCATCGGCGTGACCCCGACATCTGCCGCAACCCGGCGCATCGTCACGGCCTCGGCGCCCTCCGCCAGCAGGATCGACAACGCCGCCGAGGCAATCCGCGCCGCAGTCCCCAACCCATCCATGTCTACAGCGTACACGCCCTGCGTATACACTGTAGACCTAAGCGGTCGCCAACCTCGGAACGCCCCGGATCCCAGGCCGTCAGCGGAGTCCGCTGATCGGCACGTGCGGATGTCGAGAGGCTCTCAAGCACGTCTGCCGTGCCGATCAGGTAGCGCGCTAGTCCTGCTCCGCCGCCAACTCCCCCGCATCGATCGACGCCAGCACGAGCAGTGGCGCCTAGGCCGACTGAGCCGCGTCGGCGAGCACGTCGTCTGCCTCGGTCATGTCACCCTGTGCGTGCCGAAAACTACGTCCATGCAGCGCGGCGAAGGCGTGGGAGACAGGGAGATAGGCGAAGCAGACCAGCACGGCCGCGATCATGCCGGATGGCGACCACTACCCACCGATGGCCGCTGAGCTGCACGGATGTACTTCTCGGCACGCACAAGTCCAGACGCGAATGCAGGCGGGCGTTGTTGTACCAGTCTGCCCATTCCATGAGCGCGAACTCGACCTCGGAGAGAGTCTTGAACGGCCCGTGCCGGTTGACCACTTCAGTCTTGAACAAGCCCATGATCGACTCCGCTAGAGCGTTGTCGTAGGCATCGCCCACGGCGCCTATAGACGCCGAGAGTCCTTGCAGGGCAAGGGATTCGGTGAACTTCACCGACGTGTACTGACTGCCGGCATCCGAGTGGTGGATCAGTCCGGGCTCGACCGGATAGCCGTGATGATCACGGCGCCACACGGCCATGTTGAGTGCCTTGGACACCAGCGCTGTCGTCTTCGAGCCCGAGGCGGTCCAGCCGACGATCGCGCGGGAGTAGGCGTCGAACACGAACGCCATGTAGGCCCATCCTGCCCAGGTGGAGACGTAGGTGAAGTCAGCGACACAGACCAGGTTCGGCGCGGTCGCGGTGAAGTCGCGGTTGAGCCTGTCCGCGGCGCGTATCCCGTCCTTGGCCGGGATCGTGGTGCGCTGCTTGCGGCCTCTGACCACGCCGTTGAGGCCGAGTCTGCGCATGATCCGGTCCACGGTGCAGAACGCCACGTCGTGGCCGTGACGGCGCAGGTAGCGGGTCATCTTGCGGCGCCCGTACATCTGCTCTGGCGTGCCCCGCAGGTCGCGCAGGGCGTTCTCCAGGTAGGCATCGGTGACATCGCGGGCCGATGGCGGCCGGCGGCGGGCCTTGCGGTAGGTCCTGGGCGCGGTCTGGATTCCGTGCTCGGTGAGCACGTCACAGATCGACTCGACGCCGTAGACCTGGCGGTATTCGTCGATGAAGCCGACGATCAGTGGTGCCGCGGGTCGAGTTCCCGCGTGAAAAAGCCGATGCCAGTTTCAGGATTTCGTTGGCCTGCTTGAGATCCCGGACTTCCTTGCGCAGCCGCAGCAACTCCTCGCGCTCGGCCGGCGGCAGTACCTGTGAAGGCTGTGCGGCGGGCCGGGAGCCCTCCGCAAGGGCCTTCTTGATCCATACCCGCAGCGTCTCGTAGTGCACGTCGACCATCGGGCCGATCGCGTTGGCGGCGGCATACGGAGACTCGTACTCATCGAGACGCTCGAGGGCCAGGCGCACGGCTTTCTCACGGACCTCGGGCGGGTAACGCTTCGACATGGTGACGACCATCTTCCTCAAGAACGGAAGCCGGTCTTAAATCCGTGACGGTTCAATCTGCTCAACTGGCTCCATGACGGCGAGTCCACCTACGTGGCGGACTTCGAGTTCATATCGCCGCCGTATCTGGCTTCCATCATCAGCACGGCCTCGTCCACGACGCGTGACATCGATGCGTCGTCAGGTGACCAGTTCATGAGCAGCATCCGAGGCCAGAAGACGTAGTTGGAGATCATCCCGAGGAACTGGGTCGCCGCCAGCTCCGTGTCGTCCAACTTGGCCGTTCCCAGGGCGTTCTCGGTGTCGAGATAGCGGCGCACCGAGTCGAAGTAGGGCATCTTGCCGCGCTGGAAGTGGGCCTCGCCCAACTCGGGGAAGCGCGGCAGTTCGGCGATGACGATGCGGAAGAGAGCGGCCATGCCGGGCCGGGTGAGGAGGGCGACGTACCGGCGGCCGATCGCCGTCAGGCCCGCCCGCAGGTCGCCCGTCGGTGGGCGGAGGTCGCCTTCGTCGTCGACCTTCCAGGACTCCGTCACGATCGCGTCGAACAGCGCCGCCTTGGTCGGGAACTGCTTGAACAGGGTCGCCTTCGACACCTCGGCTGCCTCGGCGACCTTCGCCAGTGACGTGCCGGCGTACCCGGCGTCGAGGAACAGTCGGGTGGCGGCCTCGATGATGGCTGCCCGTTTCTGCTCGGCGACGCGCCGGTGGTAGGTCGAGGGCTCCGTCGTCATGGACGTCATCGTACGCGAGGCGAGCCACTTGACTCACCACCTGTCGCGTCCATAGCCTGATGGCGAGGCGAGTCACTCGACTCACCAATGTTCCGCAGGGAGGACCTCGTCATGGGGCGTTTCGGCAAGCAGACCGTTCTCGTCACCGGCGGCACCGGCGGGCAGGGCGCCAGCCACGTCCGGGCCTACCACCGGGAGGGAGCGAACGTCGTCATCGCCGCGCTCTCCGACGGGCCGGGCGAGGAACTCGCCGCCGAACTCGGCGAGCGGGCGCTGTTCGTCCGCCTCGACATCACCGACGAGGACGCCTGGGCCGCGGCGGTCACCGAGACCGAACGCCATTTCGGGCCGATCGCGGTGCTCGTCAACAACGCCGGCGTCCAGAACCCCGCGGTGCCGATCGAGGCCGTCGAACGGCGGGTCTGGGACCGCGTTCTCGACGTCAACCTCACCGGCACGTTCCTCGGCATCAAGGCCGTGACCCCGTCACTGCGCCGCAACGGCGGCGGCGTGATCGTCAACATCGCCTCCACGATGGCCCACGCCGGCACCGCGCTCTACGCGCCCTACGTCGCCAGCAAATGGGCGCTGCGCGGGCTCACCAGGACCGCCGCGCTGGAGCTGGGCCGAGACCGCATCCGGGTCAACTCCATCCATCCCGGCGTCATCTCCACCCCGCTGATCAACGAGCCGATCGCCGGCCAGCCGCCCATCGCCGACTTCTACTCACCCGAGCCGTACGCCGTCCCGCGGATGGGAACCCCGGCCGACATCACCGCTCTGCTCCTCTACGTCACGTCCGCCGACGCCTCGTTCGTCACGGGCTCGGAGTTCGTCGCGGACGGCGGGCTCCTGCTCGGCCCCGCCCTGCAGCCCGACACGACGGCGGCATGACCGAATCACCAGCTGCGGGACCGCAAACTCCCGCGCTAGTTCCGCGGCGCAGGTCTTCCCGTTCATCCATGGCGCACCTCGGCCAGTTCGCGGACGGCCTGCGCGACGGCCGGGGAGTCCTTGCGCAGGATCTTGCTGTGGTTGCTCGCGACCTTCG